>DATKWY010000234.1:0-21958 GCA_035529295.1 Candidatus Desulfaltia sp.
TACTATTCAACTCCACAAAGAGTTCGCAGCCTCAGAGACCATCGACATGACCAAAAGAGTGCACATCATAGGAAAGCTCAAGGGGGCAGGTGGAGGAAAAAGCCTCATGCTTATCACCCACCCTGACGCCGACCCCATAAACCCGGCCGGGTGGACCGTGCCCCTCCACGAGGGCCTGGTAAAGAATGGCAGAGTGTACGGCTGGGCTGTAGCTGACGACTTGGCAGATATCTGCATGATGAACGCGGCTGTCCACGCCCTCAACGAGACCGGGTATAGGCCCCGCGGCGACCTATTCCTTATGAGCGCCTCGGCCAAGAGGAACGCCTGGGGCATAGCCGCCCTGCTGCGGCATGGATACAGGGCAGACACAGCCGTCTACGTCCACCCCGCCGAGTCCGAGCTAGGCATGAAGGAGATCAAGACCATGACGTCAGGGTTACTCAAGTTCAGGGTCAAGGTCAAGGGCATGAAGCCGCCGAGGACCGAGTTCGTCCAGGTGACCTTTAACCAGCTCGGCGTGAACCCCATAGACAAGGCCGTCTACATATTAGGAGCGTTAAATATGCTCAATGATGAGAGGGGGCGTATAATACGGTACGAGCCGCTTAACGCTATGGTAGGGCGTGGCACGAACCTCCTTGTGGCCTACATCGAGGCAGGTAAACCCAGCAACCTCACCGATGTCCCGCCTGAGTGCGTCATCGGAGTCGGGCTCACCTTTCCTCCTCAGGAAGACATAGACGACGTGATGCGGGTGGTGGAAGAATACATCAAAGCCGTGGCTGAAGTGGACCCATGGCTCAGAGACAATCCCCCTCAGCTTGAGTGGATACAGGGAACTCAGGGGATAGAGATACCTGTCGACCACCCCATCACGGTGACCGTGAGAGAGGCAATAAGGGACGTGACGGGCGAAGAGCCTTTCAGCAATCCCCTATACAGCAAGAGTGACGTGCGTACACCGGTCCTAATAAGCGGCATACCGAATGTGGGCTTCGGGCCACTGGCCGGCGACCTGGCCACCACGGGCGGCATCAACGAGTGGGTTGACCTCGACAGCTATGTCCAGTCGATTAAAGTCTGTGCCAAGATACTAATGGACTGGTGCGGCTAACATTCTACACAAGCCGTATTGATCTCAACGGTTTGTAATTACTGTTCCAAGAACCCTATATAGAGGACAGACGCCACAATATATTGATTTTATTTTAAGAAAGGGTTTAAAAGAGTCCTGCTTCTGTCTATAGTCAAAATACGGTATAGGGATTGACCTAGATATGCCACGATATAAACAAACAGACGACATCCTCAAGCTGATGCATAGTCGGGACAAGGTCCGAAATATCGGCATCATCGCTCACATAGACCACGGTAAGACCACCATGAGCGACAGCCTCCTGGCCCAGGCGGGCCTCATGGCCCCCAACCGGGCGGGGGAGGTTAGAGCCCTGGACTACCTGGAGGAGGAGCAGAGGAGAGGTATCACTATCAAGACGGCCAACATCAGCCTCATGTACGAGGAGGGGAAGGACCAGTACGTCATCAACCTCATCGACACCCCTGGCCACGTGGACTTTTCAGGCAAAGTCACGAGGGCCATGAGGGCCCTAGACGGCTGCATCCTGCTGGTGGACGCAGTGGAGGAGTTCCAGATCATGACGGAGGTCAGACTCCGCATCGCCCTGGACGAGATGGTTAAGCCTATATTATACATCAACAAGTTCGACAGGCTCATCAAGGAGCTGAAGATGGACCCCCAGGCCATCCAGAAGAAGCTTCTCAGAATAATCAACAAGTTCAACGAGATCGTTCAGACCTACGGCCTAGACGAGGTGAAGAACGAGTGGACAGTGAATGCGGCCAAGGGCGAGGTGGCCTTCGGCTCGGCCCTGGATCTGTGGGGCTTCACCCTGCCGATGCTCCAGAAGAACGGCCTCACTCTCCCCGACATCGTAAAGATGTACGGCGACGGTAAGCTGAAGGAGCTGCAGGAGATGCTGCCCCTCAGCGAGGCTATACTCAGCATGGCCGTCCACAAGCTGCCGTCACCCGACCTCCATCAGCCTCGGAGAATCAAGCAGATCTGGAAGGGCGACCTGGAGAGCAAGATGGGCAAGTCCATGATGGCTGTGGACCCCGACGGGCCCCTAGTCATATGCTTAACCAACATAGTCATCGACCCCCAGGCCGGTGTAGTCAGCACCGGCAGGGTGTTCAGCGGCACCATCAGGAAAGGTGAGACATTGAACCTCCTGGGCGCCGAGAAGGTGTTCAAGGCCCAGCAAGTCAGCATCTACATGGGCCAGTACCGTGAGATAGTGGACGAGATCCCTGCGGGTAACATCGTGGCGCTCCTCGGCCTATCAGAGGCCAGGGCGGGCGAGACCATCGTGAGCCCGGACATACTGGACCACGCGTTCCCCTTCGAGTCCATGAAGTACTTGTCTGACCCCGTCCTCACCATAGCCGTGGAGCCCAAGAGGCCCATGGACCTGCCTAAACTCATCGATGCCATGCAGAAGCTGAGCATCCAGGACCCCAACCTGGTGACCACCATAAACCAGGAGACCGGAGAGTACCTCCTGGCGGGCATGGGTGAGCTCCACCTGGAGATCGCTGTCAAGGACATCAAGAGCCAGTACGGCCTGGACCTCATCCAGACGGAGCCCACAGTAGTCTACCGTGAGGCCATAAGGGAGGAAGTCGGCCCCTTCATGGGCAAGAGCCCCAACAAGCACAACAGGATATTCTTCAACTTCAAGCCCCTGGACGACAACATCATACAGCTCATCAAGGATGGCGAGATTAACGAGCTCCTAAGTCAGAGCCGCCTCGAGGAGGTCCTCATCCAGAAGGCTGGGTGGACCACACGCAAGTCGAGGCAGGTCTTCGCCATCAACGAGAACGCCAACGTGCTCATAGACACCACCGTAGGCATACAGGGACTCAGAGAGGTCAAGCAGCACATCAGCGGAGGCTTCCAGTGGGCCCTCCAGAACGGGCCACTAGCGGGTGAGACCGTGAGAGGCCTCCTCGTGGACATGGTGGACATCAAGCTTCACGAGGACCCAGTCCACCGTGGGCCAGCCCAGATGATGCCCGCCGTCCGCGGAGCCCTCTTCGCCGGTATACTGAGCGCCAACCCTACCCTCCTTGAGCCAATATACCAGATCAGCGTCCGAGTGCCGGCGACGGAGATGGGTAACGTCACGGGCCTCCTGAGCAGGAAGCGGGGAAGCATCCACAGCGTGGAGCAGGACGGGCCCATCGTCAACGTAATGGGCATGGTCCCGGTCTCCGAGACCCTGGGTCTCTCCCAGGAGCTGCGTGCAGCCACCAGCGGCGCCGCCTTCTGGCAGATGACCTTCGACCACTGGTCCCCGGTTCCAGACAGCATGCTCCTGGAGCTGATCGAGAAGATCAGGACCAGGAAGGGGATGAGCCCCGAGCCGCCGAAGGCCAGCGACTACGTAGTCCGCGAGTAGCCTCCCAAAACTTTTCCTTTACCCAATCATTTCTCTTATATCGTCAGCCCTCTGAGGCCAACCTATGAAGATCAGGAACCATGAGCACCTGGAGTCAAACACGTGTAGCCTGGAGATGCGAAGGCTGCGGGCTGACGCGGTTAAGATACTTGAGGCGGCCCTGGACGCCGTGGACCCCAGGAGGGCTGTACTCGCGAAGGTACAAGCCTCTGAACTTGGGCTGAGGATCAACGACTTGAACCTACCTTGGGATGAGATCAGAGACATCGTTGTGGTGGGCGGAGGCAAGGCGGCTGGCCCCATGGCCGAAGCCATCGAAGAGGCGGTTGGAGATAGAGTGAAAGACGGGCTGGTGAACGTCCTCAAGGGGATGGAGACCAGCTACAGCTTAAAACGCGTCAAGCTCAACCCCGCCTCGCACCCCATACCCGACAAGGAGGGGGTGAGAGGTGTGAGGGCCATGATACGGATGGTTTCCGGCCTAGACCGGAGAGACCTGGTCATCTGCCTAATCTCAGGAGGCGGCTCAGCGCTGATGCCTCTCCCGGCGGAGGGCGTAACCCTCGACGACATCCAGAGCGTAACAGGCTTGCTTCTCAAGGCCGGGGCCACTATAAACGAGTTAAACGCCGTGAGGAAGCACCTCTCAGCCTTCAAAGGCGGCCAGCTGGCTCGGGCCTGCCAGCCGGCCCGAGTTGTAAGCCTCATCCTGTCTGATGTCGTCGGTGACCCTCTGGACACTATTGCCTCGGGGCCCACCTCGCCGGACTCGACGACCTTCTCCGTTGCGGTCAGCATATTGAAAAAGTATGGAGTCTGGGCTGATCTGGCGTCAAGCGTAAAGAGTCGGCTTGAGGCTGGGGAGCGAGGGGAGATACCGGACACGCCCAAAGCTGATGACCCCATGTTCAGTAACGTCCGCAACATCGTGGTGGCTAGCAACCTCACAGCATCCAGGAGGGCCACGGTGGAGGCTGAGAGACTGGGCTACAGGGCGCAGCTCCTGACCACTCGCCTTGAGGGGGAGGCCAGACACGCAGGGGTATTCATAGCGGGGTTAGCTAAAGGAATGGCCGTCGATGGACTACCCTTGAAGCTGCCCGCCGCTCTGGTCATTGGCGGCGAGACAACCGTCAGGGTCAGGGGGCAAGGGATCGGTGGAAGAAACCAGGAGCTGGCGTTGAGCGCCGCCCGAAAAATATCTGGCCTCAACTGCGTTATAGCCGCTCTGGGGACCGACGGCATCGACGGGCCCACTGACGCCGCCGGGGCCATGGTGGACGGCGAGACAGCGAGACGAGCCGAGGAACTGGGCCTGGACATACACCGCTTCTTAGAGGCCAACGACTCCTACAGCTTCTTCAAAGCCATGGGGGACCACATTTTCACGGGGCCCACTGGGACCAACGTCAACGACCTGACCATATTATTGTGTGGAAAGATGGAAGATGCCTAGCGATGCTGTGAAGAGGGAGGCCCTTGAGCGCCTCACGGAGCTATTAACGGAGTTTGCCTCTACTGTGGACCTGGTGCTGGTGGAGGGCCCCAGAGACGTGGAAGCTCTGATGAGCCTGGGGTACGCAGGTGAAGTGGCCACGTGCAGCAGGGTCCGCGTCAACGACGCGGAGCTGGCAGAGATCATCGCCGCTGAGAACAGGAACGTCCTCATCTTGACGGATTTCGATCAGGAGGGGGACATGCTCAACACGAGGTTCTCTGAGCTCGTGGAGCACATGGGAGCCGTGGTTGAGAGGGGTCTGCGAGTAAAGGTGGGGCGGATAATGGCTGTCCGGGGTGTCCGCGTAGTTGAGGCCCTAGACAACATCAAAGACTCTCTCAGCGAAGGTTATTAGATTAGTTTAATACGGGCTCCAACTCTGATGTTGTGTCGCGCATGGCCGAGCAGATCATGGATAAGGGCGTGAAGAGGCAGCTAAAGGCAATACTGTGCATGCTGAAGACCAACGTCCACGACCACACTATTTACAGGATAAAGATGGACGAGCTCAGAAGCCTCGTGGAGGCAATGAACATAGAGGTTGTGGACGAGGTCATCCAGAGCAGGTTCAAGTCCTTCAGCAAGTTTCACATCGGCAGCGGCAAAGTAAAGGAGCTGAGAAAGAAGGTCGAGAGCAGCGAAGTGGACCTGGTCATCTTCTACAACATCCTGAAAAGCAGCCAGAAGCTCAACCTCCTCCAGACCCTCAGGTGCGAGGTCATCGACAGGTACGAGCTCACCCTAGAGATATTCGACAGGATGGCCTCAGACCAGCTAAGCAAGCTCCAGATCGAGGCGGCTCGGCAGGAGAAGATGGCCCCCTTCTACAAGCTACAGGCTAGCATCAACTACAGGTACGATAGGCCCTTCTTCAGGAGCGGCGGCGAGTACGGGTTCCACGGCCAGCTGAGGGAGCTCACCCGGAGCCAGGCCAGGATAAGGGAAGAAATCGACAGGCTGATGGAGGAGAAGAGCCAGCAGATATGGAACAGGCGGCGGCTAGGGTACCCCCTCGTGTGCATCGCCGGGTTCTACAACGCGGGGAAGACTAGCCTCTTCAACGCTTTGACCGGGGACAACAAGCTTGTGAGCGACAGGCCCTTCACTACCCTCACCAGCAAGTACCAGCGCAGGTTCATTGACCACGAGACCTCAGTGCTCTTCATAGACACCATTGGCTTTGTCATCGACCTGGACCCCAGGCTCATCCAGAGCTTCAAGCTGAACCTCCTAGATATCAGGAGCTCGGACCTGGTTATCCTGCTCCTGGAGATCACTGACCCGCCCCTCACTCTACAGATCAAGCTCAACGAGGGGATTAAGCTCCTGAAGGAGATCGGCGTGCCTCACGAGAGGATCATCGTGATCTTCAACAAGCTGGACAAGGCTCCCGAGAAGGAGCACACCATAGGGGACGACGTGAAAATAAGCAGCCTAAGGGTCCCCTGGATAAGCGTCTCAGCAATGGACCGGATTAACTTCCAGGACTTGCTCAACCTGGTGGCCAGCCGACTCAAAGTGCTCAAGACGAAGCCCCCCGAACACGTGGAGGCGTCCAGCTTCAGGAGGGCGGAGACAGCCGTGAACAGGCTGCTCCAGGAGTACCCCTCAGACTACTCTCCCCCCACTAGAGACCCGTTCAGAGGCCTGGTGGCCACAATACTGAGCCAGAACACCAACAGGAAAAACCAGTCCACAGCCTACCAGAGACTGGAGGAGATGGTGGGGATCACGCCCGACAGGCTAAACTCTGCCCCCACGGAGGCCGTGGTTGAAGCCATCAGGCCCGCCGGCATGCACAACCAGAGAGCAAAGACCCTGAAGGCCGTGAGCAGAGAGATCGTGGAAAAATACGGCGGAGACCTCTCAGAGGTATTCAAGAAAAGTCTCCCCGAGGCGCGGGAGGAACTGGTGGAGCTCCCCGGCGTGGGATTCAAGACGGCCGACGTAGCGCTGATGTTCGTGTCCGGGCACCGGGTCGTACCGGTGGACAGGCACATTGAGAGGATATGCAAGCGCCTGGAGATCGTGCCCAGAAACGCGTCCTACGAGGACATACGAAGAGTGCTAGAGGACGCCTCCACCCCCGACAGGTACAGGGAGGTACACCTATCCTTCATACGGTTCGGGAGAGAGGTCTGCAGAGCACAGCGCCCCCTATGCGATGAATGCATTCTGAATGCAGTATGCCCTTACCCTCAGAAAAAAGAGGAAGACGCGAAAAACAACCCTGAAACAAGTTAAAGAGGTTTCAAATACTCTCATCTTCTATGGACGTCAGTTTGAACCATTTCACCGAGGAAAAGCATGAAGCATAAGATGGAGTTTTTTTTCCGCCTTATACCATGTAGGACGGGATAAGGACCTCAACGAGCGCTGAATGGGCAGTCTGACGTGAAAAAAAGTTGGGGGGTACCAAAATTAGGAGGGACAACCTCCTAAATTATAGGCCCTGAACCCTGAGAACGGGAATTGACCCCGCTCAGAGTCCATGCTCTAGGCGCCGCTTACCGTGACACCAAGCAAAAACAGAGGATAACGCAATCCTCCAACTTGATACTATTCATAAAATTATACACATTGTTAACTCAAAAAACAGTAATACACCGGCACATACACTGCTTAATCCTTTTACGAATCCTTTAAATCTAAGCCATGTTGATTCTTTACAGCCTAAAAATAGGAGTGTCTATAAATGCCACGTGTACATTCACCGAAGAGAGGGTCGTTGTCCTACTCGCCTCGTAAAAAGGCGAGGAACTCAAACGGACGCGTCTCTTTCTGGCCGACCCTGGACAAGGAGCCAGGGCTGGTAGGCTTCGCAGGATACAAGGCAGGCATGACCCACCTGTTCTACATAGAAGACAGGGAACGAGTTCCTGAGTACGGGCAGGAGATAAAATCCGCTGCCACCGTAATCGACACTCCACCCATGCTGGTTATCGCAGTCCGCGCCTACAAGAAGACATACGACGGCCTAGAGGCCATGACCGAGGCGTGGATGGCGAACCAGCCTAAAGACCTGTACAGGAGAATACCCTTCACAACGGACCCCAACCCAGCCGAGAAGCTGGCGGAGATCGAGAAGAGCCTCGACAAGGTCGCCCAGATAAGAGTTATAACGGCAACCCAGCCCAGGCTCGCAGCCGTCCCCAAGAAGGCGCCCGACATCATGGAGATACCCGTCAGCGGTGGCTCCATTGATGACCAGTTCGCCTACGCCAAGGACCTCCTCGGCAAGACCGTCACCATAGGCGACGTCTTCAAATCCGGGGAGAGCATCGACCTCGTGGGCGTAACCAAGGGCAAAGGGTTCCAGGGCCCAGTGAAGCGGTGGGGCATACGCATCCTATCCCGTAAATCCAGAAAATCGAAGAGAGCCGTAGCCAGCATAGGCGCCTGGTCACCCCGACGGGTGCTACCTCAGGTACCAAGGGCGGGCCAGATGGGCTTCCACAACAGAACAGAGTACAACAAACGGATAATGATGATGGGAGAGGACGCGGGCCGAGTCAACCCCAAAGGAGGGTTCAAGAACTACGGCATAGTCGAGGGAGACTACCTGCTACTCAAAGGCAGCGTCATGGGCCCAGCCAAGAGGCTCATCAAGCTCAGAAAGACTGCCAGAGACGCGGGCTACCCCGAGGAGACGCCCCAGGTGACCTACCTACACACCGAGTGGAAGAGGAGCGACAAACAATGAAAGTACCAGTACTCAACCTGAAGAACGAAAAA
Source organism: Candidatus Desulfaltia sp. (assembly GCA_035529295.1). Taxonomy (GTDB): domain Archaea; phylum Thermoproteota; class Bathyarchaeia; order TCS64; family TCS64; genus RBG-16-57-9. Next base: position 8,722 of record DATKWY010000234.1, read on the forward strand.
GTCGCAGAAGTAGAGGTCCCCAAGGTCTTCGAGACCCCTGTACGCCACGATGTAATAAAGCGGGCGGTCATCGCCCTCCAGAGCACAAGGTTCCAGCCCCAGGGCAGGGACCCCATGGCGGGCAAGAGGACGACCGCAGAGTCCCACGGAACAGGCCACGGCATGGCCCGAGTCCCCAGACTCAGGGAGGGCAACAGAGCCGCCTTCGGCGTAAGCATAGTAGGCGGCCACGCGGCTTTCCCGCCCCTCTCCGAAAAGATCATCGTGAAGCGGATCAACAAGAAGGAGAAGAGATTCGCCATAAGGTCGGGTATCGCGGCCACGGCCGTGAAGGAACTCGTAGAAAAGAGAGGACACAGAGTCCAGAGCGTAGAACAGCTGCCACTAGTCATCGACGACGAGGTGGAGAGCCTCAACAAAACCAAGGAGGTCAAGGACCTGTTCCAGGCCCTAGGGATCTGGTCGGACGTCGAACGCGCCGACCGGAAAAAGATCAGGGCCGGAAGAGGCACCATGAGGGGCCGCAAGAAGAAGATAGGCAAGGGCCCCCTCATAGTAGTCTCCGAGGACAGGGGAGTCGGCGCGGCAGCCAGGAACCTCCCCGGCGTCGAGATAGTGGACGTGCACAGCCTGAACGCGGAGCTTCTAGCCCCAGGCGCACACCCCGGTAGGCTCGTCCTGTGGGGTAAGACCGCATTCGAGTCAATTGACGAGGTGTGGAGGGCTTAGCCATGGAGTCATATAAGGTAATCAAGTACCCCATGATGACAGAGCGCAGCGTCAACATGATAGAGAACGAGAACAAGCTCGTCTTCATAGTTGACAGGCGCGCCAACAAGCACGAGATCGCCATAGCCATCAAAGAGCTCTACGAGGTCGAGGCCGAGACAGTCAACACCCTCATCACCCGGAAGGGAGAGAAGAAAGCCTTCATCAAGCTGAAAGACGAGTACGACGCATCAGACGTCGCCATCCGTCTAGGAATACTGTAGGTGCGGAACAATGGGTAAGAAGATAAAAGTACAGAGGAGAGGCCGCGGCGGAAGCGTGTTCCGGGCCGCGAAGATGCACAAGATAGCGCCAGCCAAGTACCCAGGCCTGTCCAATGAGAACATAAACGGGACCATCAAGGAGATGGTCCACGAGGGCGGTAGAATGGTACCATTAGCCTACATCGAGTTCCAGCCAGGCGAGGGCTTCTACAGCTCAGCCATAGAGGGAACCCACGTCAACCAGCAGGTAGCTGTCGGGCCGGAGGTCCCCGCGCAAGTAGGGAACGTCCTACCTGTCGGCAACGTGCCTGAGGGAACCATGGTATGCAACATCGAACTGAGGCCCGGAGACGGAGGAAAGATCGCGCGAGCCTCAGGAAGCTACGGAACGGTTATCGCCCACACCCCCACACACACATCCATACGTCTACCATCTAGGAGAACAGTGTCCATACCCAACAACAGCAGAGCCACCGTCGGCATCATCAGCGGAGGCGGCCGGAAGGAGAAGCCCTTCATGAAGGCCGGAGGCAAGCTCAAGGCCAAGAGGGCCAAGGGTCACAAGTACCCCATAGCCCACGGCGTAAAGATGCCCGCGGCCATGCACCCCCACGGAGGAGGCCGCCACAGGAGACCCGGCAAGTCCACAACAGTCAGCAGACACGCACCGCCCGGAGCTAAGGTCGGCCTGATTGCCGCTAGGAACTCCGGCAAACGACAGAGGAGGAGAAACTAAGGGTTAAATAACCCCCCTTAGTAGAGGTGAATGAAAATGCCGAAGGATTTCAAGTACCGCGGGAAGACCGTCGAGGAGCTGCAGGCCATGTCCATGGACGAGTTCATCGGTATCCTACCTGCACGCATGAGGAGGAGCCTCCGCCGTGGACTTAGTAACGATCAGAGGATAATCCTCGAAAAGCTGCGAAGGAATTCGGGCAAGCCCATCAGGACCCACGCCAGGGACATGATAATTCTCCCCGAGATGATCGGGAAGAGCGTCTACGTCCACACGGGCAAGGAGTTCAAGGAGATCAAGATCACCGAGAAGATGTTGGGCCACTACGTTGGCGAATACGCCATAAGCATCAACACTGTGCGCCACGGGCGTCCAGGCATTGGTGCATCCAGAAGCAGCATGTACATCCCCCTGAAGTAGATTCTATTCATCTACTTTCTATACCACACCCGTTAATCACATTCTCATTACATTAATTGTTAAACAAATTCTTTCATCAGTAAAAGCCTACACACATGGATTCAGCGAGGAAAAACCTGATTGTAGAGACAATGTAAAATGCATTTTCCTGTGGTTTAAGGAATGAATAACGTTTTTATATCAAGCCCCGATTCAATGTAGGCGAACGGTGCGTATATGCCATCTTGGAAATACTCGGTGCAAGGGCTAGACCCGGATAAGACCGCCATAGCCAGCGGACGGGATCTAAGGATAAAACCAAAGGTAAGTAGAGAGATCTGCCATCAGCTCAAGGGCATGAAGCTCGAGGAGGCCAAGGTCTACCTCGAGGGAGTCATGGAGAAAAAGATCGCTGTACCTTACTACAGGTACCGCGGCAAGATACCTCACAGGAAGGAGCTTCAGGGGCACGACGCCGGCCGGTTCCCGGAGAAAGCGGCCGGAGAGATCTTGAAGGTCCTGGAGTCCGTGGAGGCTAACGCGGAGTTCAAGGGGCTATACGCAGACAGATTAAGGATCATTCACGTGGCTGCCCATAAGGGCAGAGTCATAAGGAAGTACATTCCGAGGGCTTTCGGCAGGGCCTCGCCCTACTTCAAGCATCTGACCCACGTAGAGGTCGCAGTCGAGGAATACTAATGTCAGTTGTCAGGCGCATCATCAAGGACAGCATCGAACGCGTCAAAGTGGACGAGCTTCTCTACGACGAGTACGAGCAGGCCGGGTACGGCGGCATCACCCTTACCAAGACTCCCCTAGGAACCCAGATCAACCTCTTCGCCATGAGGCCGGGCAGAGTCATAGGCAAACGCGGAAAAGCCATCAAGGAAGCGTCCGAGCGCCTGGAGACTGAGCTGGGGCTACCCAACCCCCAGATCACCGTCGTGGAGGTAGAGGTGCCCGAGATGAACCCCCTCATCATGGCATCCAGGGTGGCCAACGCCCTGGAGAGAGGAGTTCACTTTAGACGGGCCATCTTCTGGAGCCTACGCCGCATCATGGATAGCGGAGCCTTGGGCTGTGAGGTTATACTGAGGGGCCCCCTTAGAAGCGCAAGATCCCGCTTCGAGAAGGTGGTGGAGGGCTACGTGCCCAAGGCAGGGGAACCGGCCCAGAGGTATGTTAAAAAAGCCACCATCCACGTCAAGATGAAGCGCGGAGTCCTAGGAGTCACAGTTAAAATTGTTCCCCCCGACGCTAAGTTCCCCGACAAAGTTAGCCTGGACAACCTACCTGAAATCGAGTACCAGCAGCCCATCCCGGGCGTTGAGCCAGACGAGGCGGAGACAGAGGCGGGCCAGGTAACTGAAACTATGGTTGAGGAAGCGACAGAGCCTCAGGTAGAGGAAGTGGTGGAGCCTCAGGTAGAGGAAGCGACAGAGCCTCAGGTAGAGGAAGTGGTGGAGTCTAAAGTCCCAGTCGAGGAGGAACCGGTGTCCGAGGAGCCGGTGGTGGCCGACACTGAGGCCGAGGAACTCGTACCAAAGGAAATGGCCGAGGAAGACCTCCCCGAAGATGACCAGACTGAGGAGGACGAGGAGGAGTAACCTTGCCTATACTAAGGATGACAGAGATCCGGGACATGAGCCCTGAGGAGAGGGAGGATAAAATCGTGGAGCTCACCACGGAGCTCACAAAGATGAAGACCATGATCAAGGCCGGGGGAGCAGTGGAGAACCCTGGCAGAGCACGGGCTCTCAGGAGAACCATAGCCCGAATAATGACTGTGATGAACGAGGGGGAGCAGTGATATGGCTTTCCCCAAGGCTCACGAGATACTCAACCATGAACTTATCGGCTTGGAGGCTGAAGTGCTGGAGGACAGCAACCCCTCCAACTTATGTATAAAAGGCGCAGTCATAGACGAGACCATGAACACCATCGTCATCGACAGTGACGGCGCCAAGCGCGTAGCGAAGAAAAACGCGGTGTTTATATTCAAGCTCAACTGTGAAGCCGTGAAAGTGGAGGGCTCAGCCCTCCAGGGTAGACCCGAGGACCGGGTAAAAAAGACGATCAAGCGGAGATGGTAGGCGAGACCTGAATTGATGACCCTTAAGAAACCTGAACGAGAGTGCGATGAGGCTGATTGCCCCTTCCACGGCAGCCTGTCCGTGAGAGGACGCGTGCTGGAGGGCACGGTGGTCAGCACCCGTATGCGGAAGTCAGTGGTAGTTAGACTGGAGTACACCAAGTACAACAAGAAGTATGAGAGATACGCCAGGATGAGCAGTAAGATCACAGCCCACAGCACGCCCTGCCTACCTGTTAAGGTAGGCGACCTGGTGAGGATCGCCGAGTGTAGGCCCCTCAGCAAGACCAAGTCCTTCGTGGTCGTCGAGATGGTGAAGGAGGCGTAGATGGTTGTCTAAGAGGATAAAGAGGAGGATTCTACCCCGGACCAAGGTTGCCGGCGGCCTCACCATCGGGAGCGTTATCAACTGCACCGACAACTCGGGGGCGAGGAAGCTCAGGATAATCCAGATGCTGGGCTACAAGGGCCGCAGGAGAAGGCTCCCCTCCATCGGCGTTGGGGACCTGGTGGTGGCATCCTGCAGGGAGGGCACCCCCGAGATGCGGAGGCAGCTCTTCAACGCAGTGATCGTCAGGCAGAGAAGGCTCTACAGGAGGATCGACGGCTCCTGGATCCAGTTCGAGGACAACGCGGCGGTCATCCTAACCCCTGAGGGTAACCTGAGGGGATCAGACATCAAGGGCCCCGTGGCCAGGGAGGCCGTGAACAGGTGGGCTAGGCTGGGCAACTTGTCCAGGATGGTGGTGTAGGTGAAGGAAGGAGTAACCAAGCCCTCGACATCTAGGAAGCGCATGTACAACGCCCCTCTTCACAGGCGCAGGAAGTATGTGTCCGCGCCCCTCTCACCCAACCTGAGGGCCGAGCACGGTACACGCTCCATGCCCGTGGTGGAGGACGACACGGTGTCCATCACCAAAGGGGACAGGAAGCTGTCCGAGGGGCGAGTTCTCAGGGTTGACAACAAGAACACCAGGATATTCGTGGAGGGGGTCACCCGGACGAGACAAGACGGCTCCACGGTCCAGATACCCATCAGGCCGGCGAACGTCATGATCACGCGGCTCAATCTCAAAGACGAGTGGAGGAGAAAGGTGCTGGAGCGGAAGAGCTTCAGCGCGGAGGAGGAGTAGCATTGGGTAAGAAAGGACCAGTCAAGCACATGAAGAGACACCAGAGCCCAGCCTTCTGGCCCATCCACCGGAAGTCAGGGACTTGGGCCACCAAGACAAGGGCCGGGCCCCACTCACTCAGAACCTCAATGCCGGTGAACGTCCTAATCAGGGACGAGCTCAAGTACGCGAAGACAGCGAGGGAGTCCAAGTACCTGATCAAGCAGGGTAAGGTGATCATCGACGGCAAGCCCAGGCTGGACGAGAAGTTCCCCGTGGGCCTCATGGACGTGGTCACCATACCAGACTCCAAGGAGCACTTCAGGGTACTCCCAGACCACAACGGCAAGCTCAGGCTCCAGCATATCGCGGAGGACGAGGCGAAGTTCAAGCTAGTCAGGATAACTGGTAAATCTACGCTGCCAGGAAAGAGAACACAACTAAACTTCCACGACGGCCAGAACCTCATCGTAGCGTCTGAGGCCGACAGGTACAGCGTCAACGATGTCATCAAGCTGAAGGTCCCCGAGAAGGAGATCCTGGACCACGTGGAGTTCAAGGAGATGCAGCAGAGCATCATTACAGGTGGCCGAAGCCAGGGCGCCCAAGGCATGATCATCGGGTTTGGCCCGGAGCCCGGCTGGAAGAAGATCTGCACAATAAGAACACCCCAGGGAGACGACATCAGGACCTTGGCCGGGTACGTGTTCGTGGTAGGGTCCAAGCAGCCCCTCATAACCCTCAACGCCGGTGAAAAGCAATGACAGATAACGCCATGAGAGAGCTCAGAATAGGCAAAGTAGTCGTCAACATATCCGTGGGCGCCTCCGGGGAACCCCTTGACAACGCCATGACCATACTCCAGCAGATAACCGGCCAGCAGCCCTGCCAGCGTGTGGCCAAGCAGACCATACGACAGTTCAACCTGAGGAAGAAGGAGCCCATGGCCTGCATGGTGACCCTGAGAGGAGACAAAGCGGAGGCCTTCCTGGTGAAGGCCTTCAAGGCCGTGGATGCGACCATAAACCCCAAGAGCTTCGACAAGCAAGGCAACTTCGCCTTCGGCATAAAAGAGCACATAGACATACCCGGGACCAGGTACGACCCAAGGCTGGGGATCATCGGCATGGACGTAATGGCGACCGTGGAGAGGCCCGGCTACAGCATCAAAAGGAGAAAGAGGGCCCAGACAAAGGTGGGCAGCAGCCACAGAGTAACACCCGATGAGTCCATGAGCTTCATCTCGGAGACCTTCGGGGTAAAGGTAGGTACCGATCAATGAGCGCCCAGAAGCAGAGCAAGGAAAGGCACTACGGCAAAGGCAGCAGAGGGTGCACCAGGTGCGGCACCAAGCAGGGGCTGGTCCGCCGCTACGGCATCAACCTGTGCCGCCAGTGCTTCCGCGAAGTAGCGGTCAAAATGGGATTTAAAAAGTATAGGTGAATGTTATGGATCCACTTGTGAATGCGCTGAACACCATCATGGCCCACGAGCATAGGCGTAAGTCGGAGTGCATCATCACTCCGGCCTCAGGTCTCGTTGGTAGGGTACTCCGCCTCATCCAGAGCAAGGGCTACGTGGGTGAGATAGAGTTCATCGATGATGGCCGACAGGGCAAGTTCAGGGTCCAGCTGTTCGGCAGGATAAACGAGTGCCAGGCGGTCACTCCCCGCTTCAAGACCAAGGTCTCCGAGATGGAGAAGTGGGAGAAGCGGTTCCTGCCCAGCCGAAACCTTGGAACCGTGATCCTCAGCACCCCCACCGGGGTCATGGATCACAACCAGGCGAAAGAAGAGAACGTGGGCGGGGTACTCCTAGCCTACGTGTACTAAAAGGTGAATGATGTGACTGTACAGATCGTTGAGAATCATGTGACAGTACCCGAAGACGTAGACCTGACCCTAGATGGAAGTAAGGTCGCAGTCACAGGCACCAACGGGAAGGTGGTCCGGGACTTTGCTCACGCGAAGCTCCGCATGGACTACCAGGACAGGGTCCTCCGCGTTTGGGCGGAGAACCCCCGTAAGAAGCAGGCTGCCCTCGTCAACACCATAACCAGCCACGTGAAGAACATGATCACGGGCGTGACGGAGGGCTTCACCTACAAGCTGAAGATAGTGTTCATCCACTTCCCCATGAACATCCAGGTCAGGGGGAACACGGTGTCCATAAACAACTTCGTGGGTGAGAGGCAGCCTCGCTACGCGAGCGTACTTCCAGGTGTCAAGGTCAGCGTCGAGGGAGACGACGTAGTCGTCACCGGTAACGACATAGAGATGGTGGGGCAGACAGCCGCCAACATACAGGAATCCACAAAGATACGGAACAAGGACCTGCGCAAGTTCCTTGACGGCATCTACGTGTACAAGAAGGAGTGATGACGGGTGAGCGACGCACAGAAGAAGAGACTGATGAAGGTTAGAAGCAGGATCAACAAACGTAGGCCCCACTTCAAACAGTTCGAGTCCTGGAGGTTCGTCAGGGTAAAGGACCACTGGAGGAAGCCCCATGGCATCGACAACAAGATGAGGTTCAACCTCAAGGGCTGGCCAAGGTCCGTGACAGTCGGCTGGAGAGGGCCGGCGGAGGTCAGGGGTCTCCACCCCTCCGGAGTGGAGGAGGTCATGGTCTGGAACACGGCTGACCTGGAGAACGTCAACCCCCCGACCCAGGCAGCCAGGATCGGCGGAACCGTCGGAGGCCGGAAAAGGGAGGCCATAAAGGCGAAGGCAGAGGAGCTTAACATCCGCATCCTCAACCCCGGATACCAGGAGCCCGAGGACGACTTCGAGGAGCTCAAGGACGAGAACCTGGAGGAGTTCGAGGCCTTGGAGGACGAGGATGAAGCCAAGGAGGAGGACGAGGAATGAACCTGAGAAGCCAGAGAAGGCTCGCGTCCGTGGTCCTGGGATGCGGGGTGAACCGCGTCTGGATCGACCCGGAGAAGGCCGACGAGGTGAGCATGGCCATCACCAGAGAGGAGATCAGGAAACTCGTCCGCGAGGAAGCTATCAAGGCTCTCCCGGAGAACAGTCAGAGCCGGGGCAGAGCCCGCACCCTAGCCGAGAAGAAGAAGAAGGGAAGACGCATCGGGCCCGGAACCAAGAAGGGCAAGATGTACAGCGTCGTCCCCAGGAAGACCCGGTGGATGAACAGGATACGCGCCCAGAGGAGAAAGCTCAGGGAGCTGAGAGAGAGGCGGATGATAGCTGTGAGCACCTACCGGAGCCTGTACAGGAAGGCCAAGGGAGGCGAGTTTAGGAGCATAGCGGAGCTCGAGCGCTACATTAACGACAGGAACCTAAGGAGGCGTACCTTTGGCTAAGGGACCTAGATACCGGGTGCAGTACAGGCGTAGAAGGGAGAAGAAGACCGACTACGTTGCACGGAGAGCCCTCGCCACCACTGGCGTGCCCAGGATTGTGGTAAGGGTATCAAACAAGGGCGTACTGGTCCAGGTGACCAACGCGGAGATCGAGGGAGACTACGTGGTGGCCCAGGCAGCCAGCCGAGACCTGAAGCGGTTCGGCTGGAAGGCCAGCGGCAAGAACACACCCGCAGCCTACCTCGTAGGCTATCTGGCAGGCAGGAAGGCCCTTGAGGCAGGCGTTGAGCGAGCCAACCTGGACCTGGGCCTAAAGAGGGCCACGCCGGGGGGCAAGGTGTTCGCCGTGGCCAAAGGGGCCATGGACGCCGGGCTAGAGATTCCATGCGACAGCGACATAATACCCTCACCCGAGAGGGTGAGCGGCGGTGCAGTGGCCGAGTACGCTGAGCAGATGGAGGACCCCCTCGAGTACGAGAAGCGGTTCTCAGTCTATCTCCGTCGTGGACTGAGACCGGAGGAGCTACCCGCCCACTTCGAGGAGGTCAAAGCACGCATAGAGGAGAACAGCGTTGAGTAGAAGACGGGATTCGAGCCATCTGGATAACTGGGTCCCCAAGACCCAGCTAGGGAGACGAGTTTTCGAGGGGCAGATATCCTCGATATACGAGGTCTTCGCGGAGGGACTCAAGATCAAGGAAGTGGAGATCGTGGATCTCCTGGTACCGGACCTCAAGGACGAGGTGATTCACATCAACCTCGTCCAGAAGCAGACAGACGCAGGCGAGTGGAGCAGGTTCACGGCCCTGGTGGCCGTGGGCAACAGCAGCGGCCTCATAGGCGTAGGCATGGGCAAGGCCCAGCGGGTTAGAAACGCCATAGAGAAGGGCATACGGCTGGCCAAGCTCAACCTCCAACCCGTGAGGATGGGGTGCGGCAGCTGGGAGTGCGACTGCGGCGAGGGCCATACACTGCCCTTCAAGGTGCAGGGTAAGGCCGGCAGCGTAGTGGTCACCCTCCTACCCGGGCCCAGAGGCCTGGGGCTGGTGGCCGGAGACACCGCTAAGGCGGTGCTACGCCTCGCGGGCGTCAAGGACTGCTGGAGCAAATGCATAGGCAAGACCACAACCAGGACGAGCTTCGCCTTCGCCACCTTCGAGGCACTGAAGCAGACACAGAGCATCATGACTCCCCAGGACTGGGCGTGATCTAGATGAAGAGCATACTAGCGATACGCATACGCGGCGGCGTGAACTGCCCCAAGAGGATGGAGGACACGCTCCGGATGCTGAGGATAGACAGGAACAACTACGCCACCCTGCTGGACGACAGGCACGACTACCTGGGGATGCTTCAGAAGGCCAAGGACTACATGACTTGGGGTGAACCCGACGTGGAGACCATCAGGATCATGCTGGAGACGAGGGGAGAGGCCCCCGGCGGCGTGAAGCTCACGGACGAGTACGTGAAGGGCCTAGGATACGAAGGCCTGGGCCAGCTGGCCGAGAAGCTCCACAGCTGCGAGTTGGATATCAACAAACTGGAGGGTGTTAAACCCTTCTTCAGGCTGCACCCCCCCAGGAAGGGGTACAGGAGATCCGTGAAGCTGCCCTACAACAACAAGGGCGAGCTGGGATACAGGGGTGAAGCCATAAACGAGTTGGCTAGGAGGATGTGTTAGGTATGCCCCACAAGTTAAGGAAAGTAAGGAGGCAGCGCGGAAGCAGGTACATGGGATTCGGCCAGGTAGGCCAGCACAGGAAGAGCGGCAGCCGCGGAGGAAAGGGCAACGCCGGGGGGCACAAGCACTTCTGGATCAGGACCGTCAAGTACGAGCCGTGGAGGTTCCACAAGACAGGTTTCCTGCCGCCTTCAGCGCTAGAGCCCAAGCCGGCCACCATAAACGTGGGTGAGTTGGAGGACCTGGCCGTGAAGGTCATCGGCGAGTACGGGGTCAAGGGCGGCAACGAGCTGGATCTGACGGCCCTCGGCATCGGCAAGCTGCTGGGCAGAGGAAGCATCTCTGTACCTCTGAAAGTCAAGGTAGCCTACGTCACGTCAGGCGCTAAGGAAAAGATAGAAGAAGCCGGCGGCTCCATAGTAGAGCCGTAGAGGGGACAACCTTGGTTCGCTTCCTAGACCTGTTCAAACCGGTATCACGTTTCATTCCAGAGGTTAGGGCGCCGACGAAGAAGGTGTCCTTCAACACCCGCCTCATGTGGACCCTGGCGGCCCTCATCGTCTACCTAGTTATGTCGGAGATACCGCTCTACGGAGTCGACACGGGCGGGTCGGACCCCTACGCGACTCTGAGGATCATCTTCGCGTCCAACAGGGGAACCCTGATGGAACTGGGCATTGGCCCCATTGTGACTGCGGGCCTTATCATCCAGCTCCTGGCTGGCTCGGATATCATCAGTTTTGATAGGTCTGACCCCGATGACAGGGGACTCTTCACCACGGCGAGCAAGGTGTTCAGCTTCGTCATGGTGGTACTTCAGGCGAGCCTGTACATAGTCAGCGGGGTCTACGGGAGCATATCTACCACCCAGTCCGTACTCATTTTCGCTCAGCTGCTGGCTGCGGGCCTCATCATAATGATGCTGGACGAGCTGGTCCAGAAGGGCTGGGGCATAGGCAGCGGTATAAGCCTCTTCATCGTCGCAGGGATCACCCAGAACATCTGGTGGATGAGCCTCAGCTTCTCTTCAGCAGGCGATGGTCGCGCATACGGTGCTATTGTAGCCTTCTTCCAGGGCATCATGAGCGGGCTGCCGCCTCTGAACTGGCTTTACAGGTCGGGTTGGCCTGACATGGTGGGGTTCTTCATGACCCTGGCCGTCTTCGCCTTCGTGGTGTACGTGGAGGGCATGAGGGTGGAGATACCCATCAGCCACAGCAGCTACCGTGGCTACAGGAGCAGGATGCCCATAAAGCTGCTGTACGTCAGCAACATACCCGTCATCCTGGCCTACGCCATGTTCGCCAACGTCCAGCTCATAGGCCAGTTCATCTGGAGCAGGTGGAACGTGGACAACACAAACTTCGTATTTAACATGTTCGGCATGTTCAACCGCACAGAGCAGGGAGGGGTGAACTCCATAGGGGGCCTGGCCTACTACACCAGCTCCCCCGGGAGTCTGAGCGGGGTGGCCGCGGACCCTGTAAGGGCCATATTATACTTGCTTATAGTGGTGGGCTTCTGTGTCCTCTTCAGCGCCACTTGGCTGGAGATCGGCGGCTTGGGAGCCGACCAGATGGCAGAGCAGCTGCTCCAGTCGGGGATGCAGGTGGCCGGGTTTAGGCGCAGCAAGAAGCCCCTGGAGAAGCTGCTTAACAGGTACATTCCTACCATCACCATCATAGGCGGCATGATCGTGGGGCTCCTGGCCGCGGTCAGCGAGTTCTTCGGGGTCTTCGGGTCGGGCATGGGCGCCTTGCTGGCGGTGAGCATACTGTACCAGTACTACCAGACCATGGTGCAGGAGCAGGTCGAGGACCTGTACCCCTTCCTTAGGGGTGCCCTCGGCTAACCCCTTCTTTTCTGACAGCTGCATGGAAGAATGTGATATTTTTTCGAGTTGCATTTGGCTAATTTTTAATAATTGGTTGAATGAGGCAGCTTTTTTCTTATACTGATATCAAGTTCTGGGTCACAAGGCTTTTTTCGTGCACAGCCTCCCCTTAACCCATGACGGTCAAGCTGTTCAACGGGGACCACTACCTAAGGGAGTTCGACGCCAAGGTAGTCAGCGTCAGGGATGAGGGAGTGGAGCTTGACCGGACCGCCTTCTACGCGGAGGCCGGGGGCCAGTCGGGGGACACGGGCACTTTGAACGGCTTCAGCGTCGTGGACACTAGGTTCGACGGCGACGCTATACTGCATGTGGTGGAGTCGCCCGCGAGCCTCAAGCCGGGGGATGTGGTTCATGGGGTCGTGGACTGGGAGAGGAGGTACAGGATCATGAAGCTTCATACGGCTAGCCACATCATGGAGTTCTATCTGTGGAGGTACCTGGGCTACGCGGAGAGGACGGGCAGCTTCGTGGACGACAAGAAGGACAGGGCCGACTACCTATACGAGGAGCGGCTGGACCCTGTGAAGTTGAAGAAGGCGGAGGAAGATACTAACGCGTTCCTGGCCGAGGGCCACCCCGTAACCATCACCGTGGAAGAGGGCGGCATCCGGAACTGGGTGTGCGGCCCCGTTGAGATGCACTGCGCCGGCACCCACGTCAGGAACACCAGCGAGATCGGGGCAATCAAGCTTAAGAGAAAGAACCCGGGCCGAGGCGTCGAACGGGTGGAGACCAGCCTGGCAGAGTAACCTATACATAATCCCCTGATCATTTACACGTCCATGTTCCAGCCACCACGCGGAACCCGCGACTACCTCCCGGAGGACCAGATGAAGAAGAACTGGGTAGTGGACACGGTGCGGAAGGTATACGAGTCCTACGGCTTCGAGCCGCTGGACACGCCGGCCTTCGAGTACCTCGACATGCTCCGGATCAAGAGCGGGGAGGACATAATGAACCAGGTGTACGCCTTCAAGGACAAGTCGGACCGGGAGCTGGCGCT
>DATKWY010000235.1:0-11527 GCA_035529295.1 Candidatus Desulfaltia sp.
CTATATCAGGTAGAGTACGCCCTCGAGCTGGTGAAAAGGGGAGCCCCCATAGTGGGAGTCTCTTGCCCACAGGGAGCAGTAATCGCGGCCAACGAGACCCCTGAGAGCGACCTGGAGGACCCCGAGTACTTCAGAAAGATATACCAGCTCGACGACCACGTGGCCTCAGCCATAGCCGGCCTCAGCAGCGACGCCCGCGTACTCATAGAGCAGGCAAGGGTCTACTGCCAGAGCAACAAGCTCCTATACGACGAGCCCCTGGACATAGAGGTCCTCGCCAGAAGACTGGGAGACTTGGCCCAGGTGTACACCCAGCACGCCGGCGTACGCCCCTTCGGCGTAAGCATGATCCTGGCCGGAGTCGACGCCACAGGCAGTAAGGTACTAACCACAGACCCCAGCGGAGCCTTCAGAGGCTTCAAGGCAACAGCCGTAGGCCGGAAGAGCGAGGAAGCGAACAAGCTCTTGGAGGAAAAGTACGTCGACGGCATGAGCCTAGACGAGGCCGCGAAGCTGGCCGTGGACGCCGTCAAGGTGGCCTCAGACATGGAGGTCACCGCCAAGAACGTAAAACTAGCGACCATATCCTCCGACACTCTGGCCTTCCGAAGGCTCAGCGAAGAAGAAGTGGGGCAACTCCTGGGATAGAGGAGGCTCAGGCTTGAGCACCAAATACACCCTCGTGCGCTACCAGCATGGCGGAGAAAAGTTCGAGATACTCGTGGACCCAGACAAGGGCCTCGCATACAAGCGAGGCGAACTCGAAGACATCTCCAACGTCCTGATAATAGACACCGTGTTCACGGACTCCAACAAGGGTGAGAAGGCCTCAGCCACCAAACTTGAGGAGGCCTTCGACACGAGCGACCCCATAGAAGTCGCCAAGATAATGTTCGAGAAGGGCGTCTTCCAGCTAACGGCGGCCCAGAGGAAGGAGATGCTGGACCAGAAGCTCAGGCAGATCATCCACATAATAAGCAGGACCTACGTGGACCCCAAGACCAAGCTACCCCACCCCGCCGTCAGGATAGAGAACGCCCTCCAGGACATCAAGATCCAGATAGACCCCTTCAAGGAAGCTGAAGAGCAGGTGAAGGACGTAGTGGACGCCCTCAGAAGGGTGCTGCCCATGAGCAGCGAGAACGTCCAGATAGCCATAAAGATCCCCGCAGAGTACACAGGGAAGAGCTACGGCTTGGCCAAGGACTACGGGGAGATAAAACGGGACGAGTGGCAGAGCGACGGCTCATGGGTAGCCGTCATAGAGCTACCCGCCGCTATGCAAGTCGAGATGCTGGAGGCTCTGGGTAAGGCGACTCAGGGAAACGTCCAGTCGAAGATAGTCAAATAGGGAAGAGAAGAAGAGTGAGCACTACACTAGAGGAACGAAGCATCGTGGTCCCAGGCGACCTCATATACGAAGGCAGAATCAGGACAGGAGACAACACCTACCGGGACGGCGGCAACGTGTACGCCACCAAGGTGGGCCTGGTCAACTACAGCAAGGACAGGGTGTCAGTGATAGCCCTGGAGGGTGGGTACACCCCCCTCGTAGGCGACCTGGTGGTGGGCACCGTCACCGACATAGAGCTGGGCCAGTGGCTCGTCAACATAGACGGCCCCATGGACGCCATACTCACGGTGAACGAGGCCATCGACAAGCCCTTCAGGACCAACATGGACATGACCAGGATACTGGACGTGGGCGACCTCGTCGTCGGAAAGATAGTCGACCTGGACAGGAACAGGACCCCCATACTGTCTATACTTGGAAGAGACTTAGGCAAAGTCCATGAAGGCTTCATCATCAGAATAACCCCCTCCAAGATACCGAGGCTAATCGGTAAGAAGGGGAGCATGATCAACATGATCCTCCGGGAGACCCGGTGCAACGTATCCATAGGCCAGAACGGAAGGATACTGATTAATGGCCGTAGCCGGGCCGACGAGGAGATAGTTGAGAAAGTAGTTCACAAGATCGAGGCCGAGGCACACACCTCAGGCCTCACCAACAGGATCCAAGAGTATTTGAAGACAATCAAGGAGGAAAAGAAGTGAGTAAAACTAGAAAAAAGAAAACCAGCAAGAAATGGGAGAGAATAGACGGCAGGAAGCCGGACGAACTTAGACCCATCCACATCGAGAGCGGCGTCCTGCCCAACGCAGACGGCTCCGCCTACATAGAGATGGGCCGAAACAAGATCATGGCCGGAGTATACGGCCCCCGGGAGATGCACCCCAAGAGGCTGAGCAAGCCCAATCAGGGTGTCCTCAGGTGCCGGTACCACATGGCGCCATTCAGCGTGGACCCAAGAAGGTCCCCAGCCCCCTCCAGGAGAGACATGGAGATCAGCATGGTCATGAGGGACGCCCTGGAGCCGGCCCTGTTCCTTGAGAGGTACCCCAGGAGCGTGATAGACGTCTACGTTGAGATCATACAGGCCGACGGAGGCACAAGGTGCGCCAGCATCAACGCAGCCGCCGTGGCCCTCGCTGACGCGGGCATACCCATGAAGGACCTCGTGGCGTCCGTCGCGGTGGGCAAGTACGAGGACAAACTCATATTAGACCTGGGAGACTACGAGGACAAGAAAGGCCAGTCAGACCTACCCTTGGCGTACATGCCCAAGTTCGATAAAGTCACGCTCCTTCAGATGGAGGGCATAATGACCCAGGAGGAGACAGAGGAAGCCGTCAAGATGGCCGTGGAGGGCTGCAAGAAGATCTACGAGATCCAGAAAGAGACCCTGAAGAAGAAGTACGGAATGATCCAGGGAGAGGCTGCCGCCCCCGAGGACACGGCTGAAAAGGAGCCGGAGACCCCGGAAGAGGCCGAGGAGCCGACTGAGGACGACAAGCCCACTGAGGAGGAAGAGCAATGAGCAACAACATAGTGTCAAAGCTGAAGCGAAAGAAGATAGAGGAAGTCATCAAGACAGGCAAGCGGATGGACGGACGCGACCTCCTACAGTACAGGAACTGGCAGATAAAGACAGGGTTCCTAGAGAAATCCGAGGGCTCAGCTGAGGTCAGGCTCGGGAAGACCCACGTTGTGGTGGGCGTGAAAGCCGGAATAGGCACACCCTTCGAGGACTCCCCCGACGAGGGCGTCATGATGGTGAACGCCGAGTTCACCCCCATAGCCCATCCCACCTGGGAGCCTGGCCCACCGCCGAACGAGGCCATAGAGCTGGCCCGTGTCGTGGACAGAGGCCTCAGGGCGGCCGAGGTCCTCAGCATGGATGAGCTGGGCCTAGTCTCAGGCGAGAAGGTGCAGATGGTCTTCGTGGACCTGTACATTCTAAACTACGACGGCAACCTCATAGACGCGTGCAGCGCTGGAGCGCTAGCGGCTCTCAGCACAGCCGAGATACCCGACCTCAAAGTGAGCAAGGGCGAGATCACCCAAACAGACAAGAAGAAGAAGCTAAAGCTCAGGGCCCACCCCATCGCGGCCACGGTGGTCAAGATCGGTGACGAGTTCATCGTCGACGCTACAGTGGATGAAGAGGAGGTAATGGACGGACGCGTAACCATCACACTGGATGAGAACGGCAACATCAACGCCATACAGAAAATGGGCGCCATAGGCTTCTCGGTGGACGAAATAAAGAAATGCATAAATATCGCGTCGGAGAAGGCGGCTGAGATAAGGGCTATGGTAATGGCGATCACGTAATGGCTAGGAAAAAAAGGAAAGACATAGGGCTAGGCACCAGGGGCGGAGCAACTCTCCGCAAACGTTACATGAGGGTAATGCAGACAGTGAATGCCACCCACAAGTGCCCAAGCTGCGCCAGCCCCTCGGTGAAGCGCGTGAGCGTCGGCCTCTGGAACTGCCGAAAATGCGGGTACAGGTTCGCGGGCGGTGCATACACGCCGTCGACGAAGCTGGGCCAGGCGTCTCAACGCATCCGAGTTAAAAAATAGTTTTCTTTAACCACCCCTTTTTACATTAACAATGTCAACCTTAGACGTTGAACAAGCTGATGCTGAGATCATTCTTCACATAGCTAATGAAACATCCGACGTAATAATTAGGGCTCTGAGGCCTGAAGCAGACACACCCTCATCGGACAGATCGAGCACCGTCATAGAGAAAGGCTTCAACAGTGTCACAATCCGGGTCTCAGCCAGCGACACAACGGCGCTGAGAGCCAACGTCAACAGCTACCTGCACTGGGTCCAGGGTATAATCGACATGGTCGATAAGATCAAGTGATCCCTGCGAAATCCTATATACGGGCTTCACCCGTCTTAAGTGAATCAAGATAGGTGAACTCAAGGATGAAGAATGAGCTTAAGAGAAGACTACAAGCCGGTGAACAGGTCTACGGGACATGGACCACCGTGGAGAGCCCCATGGCCTCAGAGATGATGAGCAGCATGGGCTTCGACTACTTCGTCATCGACACTGAGCACGCGCCCCTGGACATGCTCACAGCCCAGACTCTCATGCAGGCCATGAGGCCTAGAACCAAGACCACCCCCATAGTCAGGGTCTGGTGGAACGACCTCGTGCAGATCAAGAGAGCCCTGGACATCGGTGCCCACGGAGTTCTGGTCCCCTGGGTGAACAACAAGGAGGAGGCAGAGATGGCCGTCAAGGCCACCAGGTACGCCCCGGAGGGCCTCAGAGGCTGCGGCCCGCGGCGCGCCTCCATGTTCGACCCCGACTACCTGAAGACAGCCGACAAGGAGATCCTCGTCGTGGTCCAGATCGAGACCAAGGAGGCCGTGAAGAACATCGAGGACATCTGCAACGTCGAGGGCGTGGACGTGACCTACATCGGCCCAGCGGACCTCTCAGCCAGCCACGGCCACCTAGGCAACCAGAGCCACCCGGACGTCCAGAAGGCCATCGACAGGGTCTACGACGCCACCAAGGCGGCAGGGCTCGCAACTGGGATCCACGAGGCCTCAGGCAGCACCATAAAGGCCAGGATGGACAAGGGTTACAACATGGTGACCCTAGGCAACGACCTGATCTACATGAGGAAAGGCGTGGAGGCTCAGTTCAAGGAGCTGGGCATCAAAAAATAACCCCTCTTTTACTCGTACTCCACGGTGCCGGGGGGCTTAGGGGTCACATCGTAGTACACCTTCGTGACCCCCACGCAGGAGTCAAGTATCTTGGCGGCGGCCTCCCTAAGGGTGGCCCAGGGCAGCCGAATGACCTCGGCTGTGAGGAAGTCCTTGGTCTTCACGGCCCTCATGGCCATGGCGTAGCCGGAGCCCTCCTTGGCGTCCACCAGGTATAGGAGCCTTGTGGCCTCAGGGTAATTGTCCTTGAGGTAGGTCAATATTTTAACCAAGGCGTCGTAGCTGGGCTCAAGAGGGTTATCGCTGTTATCCCTGAAGGCCAGAGTCATCACGGAGCCATAGGACCTCTTACCGTCGATCATCCCTGTTGCCTTCTCGTTCAGGAACCCGGCCCTTATCTGAGTTGGGTCAAGCCCCGTCATCGCGGCGGCGTCCCTCTTCAACACTTTAAGGTCCTTAGGAGAATGGCCGCTGAATATCGCCGCGAAGAACTGGTTGGGGTTGTGGGGCTCAAAGGCCTGCTCAACGATGAACGTGGCCTTCTTCAGCTCCTCCAGCTTCTCAGGCGTTATCTCCCCGACTACCCTGATGCTCAGTCCTGGACCCGGGAAGGGTTGTCTCTCAGCCATATCCGGCGGCGCTCCCAGGACCCTGGCTACCTCCCTCACCTGGTACTTGTACAGGCTCTTCACGGGCTCAACGACCTGGAACCCGAACCTTTCAACGGGGTTAATCCCTATCTGCTCAAGGATGTTGTGCTGGGTTTTGATGCCCGCAGCTGTCTCGTCTATGTCGGCCTTGATCGTGCCTTGGACTAGGTATCGAAGCCCCTCTTCCTTGGCTATGTCTCTGAGGGTCTCGTAGAAGGTTCTCCGGAAGGCCTTTCTCTTTTCCTCCGCGTCCGAGAGCCCCTCCAGAGCCTTCATGAACCTCTGCCTCTCATTAACCACCCTCACGGGCAGGTTCACAGGGTCCCTGGTGAACATGGCTTTAACCTGCTCCCCCTCCCCGAGGCGCATGAAGTTGTCATCTATGAAGACGCAGACCAGGTTATCGCCGATGGCCCTGTACGTTATGATGGCTGATACGGCGCTGTCTACTCCTCCTGAGACCGCCACAAGGGCCTTCTCGTCGCCCAGGCTGTTCTTCACCGCGTTAACTTGGTTTTCGATGAAGGCATTGACATCGAAATCGGGCATTCTACTCATTCCAATTTGGCTGGTATCTCTGATAAAAGCTTTCCAACTGGCTATTAAAACGTGTTAAAAAGTTAGCTGAAGCTGAACAATATTTTACTTCAATGTGAAATGTTTAATTACATTAACGGGTTTTAAAAGGGTTAGGCGAATGAAAACATGATTAAAGGCGTGGCCGTCATCGGCGCCGGCGTCATAGGCGGCGCTATATCCAAGTGTCTTGTCCAATCTGGAATGGTTGAGAGAGTATACGCAACAAGGAGGAACATAGAGGCTCTCATACCTCTCGCGGATCTGGGGGTCAACATATCCGACAATAACCCCGCCGCGTGCAGAGAAGCTGAAGTTGTGTTCATTTGCGTAAAGCCCGGCGACATCGAGAAGGTTCTCCTAGAGGTCAGAGACGAGATCCATGAAAAACTAGTCATATCAACTGCGGCCATCATCCCCCTGGAGTTCTTCGAGGCCACGGTGCCTGGGGCCAGGTACGTCCGAACCATGCCCAACGTAGCCGCTATAGTGGGCGAGAGCTTCACGGCCTACAGCATGGGCTCAACCACCTCGCTTCAGGATAAGGCATTGGTGGAGAAACTCCTGGGGACGATGGGCACGTGCATGGAGATAGAGGAAGGCTACATGGACGCCGTGACAGGTCTAAGTGGCAGCGGCCCCGCGTACATCGCTGTGGTCATCGACGCCTTAACCTATGCCGGTCTCAGGGTGGGCCTGCCGAGAGAGCTCTCTAAACTGGCCGCGGCCCAGTCTGTGCTGGGCACAGCCAAACTTGTAGTGGAGGGGGTTCTAGTCCCATCCGAGATCGAGGAGATGGTGACCACTCCCGGCGGCACCACCATCGAAGGGATATACGAGATCGAGGACGGGAAGCTGAGGACCGCCCTGATGAACGCCGTGCAGGCTGCCACCAACAAGTGCACAAACATCAAGCATAGATGGGAAAGGAGCAAGTAGCATCCTCTCAGAAACATTATAACATCCCTGCTTCTGTATTCTCTGAGGCGCATTCTACATGCACGACTTGTTGATCAGGAACGGGAAGATCATAGACGGAGCCGGAAACCCGTGGTACATGGGTGACGTGGCCGTCAGAAGAGGAAAGATCATTGAGCTCTCAAGGAACATAGAGGCCGAGGCGAGGAAGACCATAAACGTGGACGGCCTGGCTGTTTGCCCAGGCTTCATCGACGCCCACAGCCACGGGGACCATAACTCCCTGGTTTACAGGCAGATGGAGAACGTGATCCACCAGGGCATAACCACCGTTGTTGCGGGCCAGTGCGGCTCAAGCCCGGCGCCCCTCAGCGACAAGAGCAGGGTTCAGGCCCAGAGACAGGTCGACGCCTGGCTACCCGAGGGCTACACCCTGGAGCTCACCTGGAGCACCTTCGACGATTATCTGAAGGAAGAGGAGAAGAAAGGCCTGGGGGCGAACGTCGCCCACCTTGTGGGGCACGGAGCCATCAGATCCGCAGGGATGGGCTTCGAGGCAAGGGACCCCACACCAGTTGAGCTGGAGACCATGAAGGAGATGACGGCCGAGGCCATGGAGGCGGGGGCATACGGTCTCAGCACTGGCTTGATATACCCTCCTGGCATCTACGCCAAGACGCCGGAGATCATTGAACTAGCCAAGGTAGCGGCGAGACACGGCGGCGTCTACGACAGCCACATAAGGGGGGAGGGCCGGACCCTCATGAACGCCCTCAGAGAGGCCCTGGAAATCGGGGAGAAAGCGGGCATACCTGTGCAGATAAGCCACCACAAGATAGCCAGCAAGACCATATGGGGGCACAGCGTGGAGAGCCTCAAGATGTTCGAGGAAGCAAGAGGCCGAGGAGTGGACGTAACAGTTGACCAGTACCCCTACAAGGCGGGGTCAACGAGCCTCATGACCCTGCTACCACCGTGGGTTCACGACGGCGGCAACGAGGCAGCCCTTGACAGGCTCAGGAACCCTGATCTCCGTGAGAGAATGAGGCGTGAGATAGAGAAGGGAATCCCAGGGTGGGAGAACTTCGCCGGGGAGCTGGGATGGGAGAACGTATACGTCACCTCTGTGAAGACGGACGCCAACAAGCCTGTGGAGGGGATGAACATGGTGGTGGTGAAGAAGCACCGGAAGGCGCCGGATGAGTTCACCGTGCTCTATCAGCTTCTGCTGGAGGAGGAAGGAAACGCAGGGATGGTGATCTTCTACGGGGATGAGGACGACGTGAAAAGGATCATGCAGAGCCCCCTCCACATGGTGGGCACCGACGCAGGATGCTGCACGGTTGAGGGCCCCTTCTGTAAAGGGAAGCCCCACCCGAGACACTACGGCACGTACCCCAAGATACTGGGAAAATACGTCCGCGAGGAGAAGACGCTCAGACTGGAGGACGCCATCCGAAAGATGACCAGCTTCCCGGCTCAAAGGTTCGGGATACTTGATAGAGGCCTCCTCAGGCCGGGCATGTGGGCGGACATAACAATCATCGACCCAGAGACGGTGGTCGAGAAATCCACGTACGGTGACCCCCACCAATTCCCCCAGGGCATAGAGTACGTCGTCGTCAACGGCAAGCTAGCCATCGAGAAAGGCAGGTATACGAGCGCGTTAGCCGGTAAAACTCTAAGGAAGAGGTGAAGCCCCTTCTTATTTCAATAATTTTTAAAAAACCTTTTCCGTTAATTAAAATGGAATAAAGTACAGGGTTCGAAGAAAGGGATGTTATCCCTTACTTCTCTTTGACGTATTTTCCGAAGTGGACCGGTGTCGCGTGGGGGACAGGTAGTTCGGCCATAGTCTTCAGACCGGGCTCCGCGTTGATGACATGGGGTATCATGTTCGTCGTCATCGCGATGGTACCGTGATCACCGTGCACACATGGGCTTATCTTCTGGTGGATGGGGGGTACACCCTCTATGTCCACGCTGTCGAACTCCTCCGGTGCACCAATGTAGGCCCTGAAGTCCATGGTTATAGCGGTCTTTCCTTCTACCATACCGTAGGCCATCTGCATGGTTCCGGCGTTCTTGCCCTTGGGGACCTTTATGGCGTCGCTGGCGACGTTGTGGTCTAGGACAACAGGCTCAGGGGAATCCACCTTGATCTCTTCCAGCACCCAGCCCAGGGTGTCGGCGATCATCTGTATGCTCTGCTCCAAGCCGACGTGGCCCGTGATCTTGCCGTTGTCGATGGCGTCCCTGAACTCGGCCACGGTCATCCCTGCACCGATCTTCTTCTGGAAGGGTATGCGTCGGGTGGCCGCGTTCATCTGCCTGGTGATGTAGATGGACTCGACCTGCTCGCATGGGCCCGTGAGGAATATGGGCAGAGTGTCCATGAGGAAGCCGGGGTTGATGCCTGTGCCCAGAAGAGTTGCCTTGTACTTCTTAGCGATCTCATCCAGCTTTTTAGCGTACTCTGTGCCCTCCTCGGTAGCGTAGGGGTAGCCCAGCTCCTCACATGTGCTGACGATGTTAACTCCGTGTTTGAGTATCTGGGCGAACTGATCATATGTTTGCCTCATGTAACTCATGGTTGTGTGGCAGACGATGTCGGGCTTGGTCTCCTTTAACACCTTGTCCGCGTCGCTGCTGATCTTGACTCCTATCTTCTTTTTACCCAGGACTTCTCCGAGGTCTTTACCCACGATATCAGGGTTGATATCGATGGCTCCGACGATCTCGATCCCTTCCTTTGTGAGAAGGTGCTCAGCCAGTCTCCGGCCGATTACTCCGATGCCGTAGGACACTACTTTGACATTCTTCAACTCGATTCAGGGTTAAACTATATCTTAGCATTTTATACTTTACTGCGTAGACGCCTGCGTGGGCCGGGTTCCTTTGGATTGTTTGTAGGTATTAAAACAAAGACATTTTGCTATATATGTGGTTTGTCAAATCACCGCAAGTCACTCAGAGCCGCGGCGATAGGGGGGTTAGACAGGTAAACCAGAAGCCACCGCCCAAACTAAAAGGGGTCCTGGAAACGCTCCGATGCGGCCCTGATCTTCACAGGAACGCCGTCCATTCTATACAAAAACGCCGTCTATTCCACGCATAAAGCGTGGCGCAGAGTGGGTAAACTGATGTGAAAAAAGGTTGGGGGGTACCCATATATTGGCGAATATTTTTATTATCCTATAGCGTACGCGGCTCAGACGAGGCTGACGAAGCCAAGGCGTGTCACCCGCCGCGAAGTAAAACAGAAGACATTCAGGTTCTCTAAATTTTATTCTATGCCTCTGAACTTTTTACTTAAAGAGTAGAAGGGTTCCCAGCCTATTCTCTTCGCATACATGTTGAAGAGGAAAAGAGCGCATCCGGGTAGTAGAATTACGAGGATCATTATGAATGCTGTGTTGAAGATGGGCGCTTCCTCGATAAGTAGCCACGAGACGGGGACGATGCTGCCCTGGAAGCTCCACCAGGTGCTGGGCGTGATTCCGCGTGTCCACCAGACGATGTCGCAGGCGATGGGCACCATAACAAGGACCAAGTGGTATAGCCATATCATCAAACCCATGTCGTCGTCATGAGTGGATAGAGGCAGAGTGAAGCACCCTAGGTACCACGCCACGATGGCGACGTACTCCAAGGTGAGCACGTTCACGGGGTTGAAGTACAGGATCACCAGCACCGCCAGCGCTACCAGGTAAGGTGCCAGCGCCAGCACATTCAGTTTACCCTTATCTGCCTCATCCTGTTTGGGGAGCAGGTACTCGTAGAAAAACGCTGTAGCCATGAAGGCGGCGACTAGCAGGAAGCCCTTCATGGTTTTGATGAAGAGGCTGAAGTAGCCTACTATCGGCAGCCTGTTGATAACACGCCCGATGACTCTGCCCTCCCTCACCGGGACCCCATCCGGAAATGGGTTGTTATCACCTTTAGTGGTGTAAACCCAGCCGTCACCGGTCTCCACGCCGCCAATCGCCCTGTGAACGATGTACTCGTCCTCGTAGCCGGGCCTGAGAAACACGAGTATGTCCCCCACCGGGGCTGGGGCGGCCACGACGTGGTCAAAGTCGTCGATGGCCTCGATGAAGATGAAGTCCCCTACTCCCAGGGTCGGCACCATGCTCTGGCTTATCACCACCATCATGGGGTTCTCTGTGCCCAGAGTATGCCTCAGGACGAAGGTACCACCGTAGAAGAGAGCTATGAGGGCGATGAACGTGGCTCCGTACTTCAGCAGTTCCTTTGTTCCGTCATCCATTTCTGGCGCTCACTGGTTGACTTCTATCTCGATTCTAGGGTCGATCCAGGCGGTCAGGGCCATGCAGTAC
>DATKWY010000236.1:0-11939 GCA_035529295.1 Candidatus Desulfaltia sp.
CCTTACCTCTCAGCGGAGGATCAACCTTAGCGTAGGGTCCCCTCTCCTCCATGGTCTCACGGGTGAACAACAGATAATTGGTGCTTGTCTCACCTGTCACGTACTGGCCCCCCGCCTGAGCCCACTCCAGCACATCCACGGCCCCAGCCGTGCTCATGTGGCACACGTGCAGATGAGCCCCCGTCTCAGCCGCGAACACAACGCACCTCTGGGTGGCCTCCACCTCCGCCACGGCCGGCCTAAAGTCGCAGTGAGCCAACGGGTCAGTGCGCCCGGACGCCTCGGCCTCCTTCATGTAGCTGTCCACGATGTTCTGGTTCTCCGCGTGCACCAGCAGCGGCAGGTCTAGCTCCGCCAGGGTCCTCATGTGCCTCAGCAGCGTGTAGTCGCTGGCCGCCAGCTCCTTGAACCTGGCGATGAGGAAGCTCTTGAACCCGGTGGCCCCCGCGTCAGCCAACGCTATGATGTCCTCCGTGGGTATCTCGCCGGCTCCCCCGATGAAGGCGTAGTCTACCAGGCTCTTCCGCCCAGCGATCCCCTTCTTCTCCTCGAAGGCCCCCACCGTCACCGTTGCGGGCACCGTGTTAGGCATGTCCACCACCGTGGTGACGCCCCCAGCAGCCGCGGCCATGGTCCCAGACTCGAAGTTCTCTCTCTCAGGGAACCCCGGGTCCCTGAGGTGAACGTGCATGTCGATCATCCCAGGCAGCACGTACCTGCCCGAGGCGTCAATGACCCTGTCCGCTCTGGGCTCTCCGGACCTCACGATCCCCACAACAATGCCATCGTCAATGACCAGTGACCCGTCCACCACCCCCGAGGGCGTGACGAGCCTACCACCCTTAACAACAACGTCGACAGTCAAACCACGACACAGCAATATGAGCGGGTAACGCAGTTAAAGACTTTCCATAAAACAGAAAAAAGGGATTAAGGTTCCGGGACGATGATCTCGGGCCTCAGCACCCTGGACCTGATCTGGGTCGAGCCGTCCAGACACGCCAGCCGGCCCTCCATGCCCCTGAAGAACTCGAAGACCTCAGGGTCCACGGGGCTCACACCGAAGCCCCCAAGCAGAATTAGTGTCAGCCCCAGGTCCTCACCGCCGGTTATCCCCAGGCCTATCTCGTGGCCTAGGAAGTAGGTGAGGTCCTTCTGGTCGACGCCGCCCGCCACGACTCCCTTCACCCCTGCCCTCTGGGCGGCCTTCAGGGCGTCGAGGGTCACCAGCGAGCCCCCTACTATGACGGCCCCCTTATGCGAGTCCTTGACGTCGGAGGAGGTCAGAGGCGAGTCAGGGTCGTCCACGGCCACCGTGAGGCTGCCCCGGGCCTCGCCGCCTACCCCGAACACGCCCTCAACCCTGAAGCCCTGGGCCTCGACGACGGCGCCCTCGCCCTCTATCACCTCCACCACGGTGCCCGGCACATGAGCCACGGCCTCCACAAGGATAGGGTTGCCCCTGATGAGGGCCCTCCCCGACCTGTAAAGGACCGACTCTATGACCCCGTCCAGGGGCGACCGGGCCACCTTGGTTTGCCGCCCGAAGAAGCTCCTCCTGATGGCTATCACCTCGTCCCTGTCAACGGCGTCTCCCTCACCCTTGAGCATGTAGTCCCTTACATTCTCAGGATCCACATCCAGCATCCTGAAGACCCTCAGCTCCTGGACATCGGGGTTGGGCACGACGCCCCTCGCCACCAGCGTATCAGGCTCCACGGTGTCCCCAACACCCACGAACACCTCGCCTTTGGCCGCGATGCGCCTCTCCTTCCTGATGGTTAAGGCCCTCATCACAGACCCTCCGCGGCTGAAGCCAGCTGGGGCTCCACGCTTATGAGCGCCATCTGCCTGTTAGGGTGCCTAAGGGGCCTGCCCCTGGCGTCTATTATGACGCCTAGGACGCCCCCAGTTACCATCCTGGTCACAGGCTTACCTCTGCCGGCGCCTACATCCAGTTTCAGGGGCTGAACGGTGAGCTCCACCGACGCGTCCTCCCTGAGGGGAAGAACCTTGATCTCCCCGAACCTAACCGTGTGCTGAACCTTTTCGCCAGCCTGGTCGGAGAGGCCCAGCTTCACCGCCTCATCCCCCTCGCGCAGGCTTCCCCTGGGGGCCACGCAGGTGCCCAGGTACTTCACACACCTGCTCACGAAGAGGTCGACGGCCGCGTCCCTGTCGCGGTCGAGGAGGCTGCCTAGGTGAGCCATCAAGCTGGAGTCGTCCACGTAGAGCTCCGTGAAGCCCTCCGGCTGCAGCGAGTCTAAGAGGATCATGGCCGACTGCTCGTAGCCCTGCTCCCTGAACACGTCTCCCTTTCCGATGACCACGTGGGTCCTCATCATGTCGAGGTATGTGGGCTCCAGGGCCTGGTTGAACAGATCCGAGAGATTCCTGTTCAGCTGAACCCCCTTGAGGCGGCTGGCTATCTCTCGGTGCTGCTCCACGCCCAGCCTGATGGCCTCCCTGGCCACCGCCGCCTGGATCATCTCCTGGTCCCTGGTGTAGCTCGACGGCTGGTGCACCAGCATGTTGCCCACGTTGTTCCTCAGGGATCGCTCATCCATGGTGGGGGGGAGCCACCTCTGAACTTTGGCCACCCCCGCCTCCTTGACCACGTTGCTTATGCCGTATGTTAGGCCCACACCCGCGTTGAGCGACCTGTTGAATATGTTGTTGTAGACGGAGTAGACGTCCGTGGTCTCGCCCCCCACGTCCACGGCCAGCAGGTTCACGCCCCTCCGCTGAGCGTAGGCGTATATCATCTTGCCCACGGTGGCCTGCGAGGGGATTATCCTCTCTCTTGTCCACTCCCGCAGCCTGCTGTAGCCCGGGGAGTGAACGATCACGTGCTCCATGTAGGCGTCATAGATGCCCTCCCTTGCCGGCCCCAGGTTCTCCCTGTCGATGACGGGCCTCACGTTCTCCACCACCTTGGTGGCGTAGGCGTCCTCGTCCAGGATCTCAGTGACTCCGTCCCTTATCTCCACGTTGCCGGCGTAGATGAGGGGCAGCTGATACTCCGCGCCGAACCTGGGCTTAACGTCCGAGTCCTTGATGATCCTGGCCATCTCCAGCACCTGGTTTATGGCTCCTCCGTCCGTCCCCCCGGCGAGCAGAAGGATGTCCGGCTTCAGGCTCCTCAATGTGGAGACCTTGGCGTAGGGCGGCCTATCATCGTCCACGGCGAACTGGTCCATGAGCAGGGCGCCCGCCCCGAGAGCCGCCCTCTGGGCGCTCTCAGCCGATATCCTCTTGATGAGGCCGGCCACCACCATGTGGAGGCCGCCGCTGGCGCTGCTGGAGCATATCAAGGGCACGGATGAGACCGGCCTACCGGACCTTACAAGCGTCTCCCCAGTCTTCTCCTCGATCATCCTGATCGCGTTGAGAACACCCGTCGTGACGTCCAGTTCGGGTGCCTCCACCGTTGTGGGGGCCTCGCCGATTCCCGTCACCTCGAACCCGTCGCCTTTTCTCTTGAACAACACGGTTTTGGTGGATTTGCTGTTGACGTCAACCACGAGGATAGACCCGTTTTCGCTACGTGCGTCCATCTCTTTCACATCCAGGAGTTACCTTCAGGTACTAATCAAGCAACTCCCAACTTTAAACTCGCCTTGAGGGTTTATAACTACGTCGTTTGAATATGAAAACCATATTTTTATATTAAAACAACCATTTTACTGGTTGATGAGGTTTGGATAAAGAGCACAAGATGATCCACACCATCTCCAGAGAGGCCTTCAAGCTGCTGGAGGACGAGACCCGCCGACGCATCGTCTTCATGATCAGGGATAGCCCCCTAACCGTTAAGGAGATCGCGGGCCACCTGAGCTTGACGCCCCAGAACATCTACCACCACATGAACAAGCTCCAGGACGCGGGCGTGGTGGAGCTGAGCTACGAGAGGCGGAACGGCCACATCATCGAGAGCTACTACAGTGTCTCGGCTGACACCTTCATATACTCCGACGACAGGATCGACGAGAAACCCGTGAACAGGTTCATGAACATCCTCTTCGGGCTACGGGAGATGGGTGTACCCGTTCAACCGGGCAAGGATAACGCGTCAAGGCTCGAGGAGCTGGACTCCGCCTACCAGGGCGCGCTGATGGATCCTTCGAACAGGTACGAGGTCTGCGAGACCTGCAGCTTCAGCGGCTTCTTCATGAAGTTCGGCCCCATGAACCCCCTGCAGCTGAACAGGATATTGTGGTACGCGAACCTCATCAGGATGAGTGACTCAGAGTACCGGGAATACCTGGACAGGATAGGGGAGCTCAGGGGCTTCCTCAGGTCCATAGCCGACCAGGCTACCAGGTAACTCTGTAGGGCATCTGATTCAGGCAGATAGGTTCGTCCTTGGTGACTAGTACCACGTCCTCTATGTGGCCCCTGAAGCCCGTCTTGGCGTCTCTCCTCTGAGGCTCGTAGGTGAGGGTCATCCCGGCCTTCAGGGGCAGGCTGTCCTCCTCGATCTCACCGAAGTTGGTGGCGTGGGGCATGGTGTAGTCGTGGACGTCCAGGCCTATCTGGTGGCCCGTCCTGGGCATGGGCAGGAAACCGAGCTCCGCGTTGATCTCGTTGGCCTTCTCTAGCACCTGGTTGCCTGTGACTCCTTCCCTGATGTTCTTGATGCCTTCAACCTGGGCCTGCATAGCCCGGTCCATGTAGTCCTCAGTCTCCTTCTCCCAGGTCACATGCCAGTTGCGGCCCATGTCGCTGCAGTACCCGGTCTCGACGCGCAGCCCCACGTCCAGGCTGAGGGCGTCCCCGTGCTTCAGATACTCGGTCTTGTTACCCTTGATGAAGCCGATGCTGCTGTTGAAGCTGAACTCGTATGCGCCCAGCTCGATCATGTTGGCGTCCAGCTCCCTCTTCATGTCCTCGACGCTGCGGCCCGGATGAGTCTCCTCGATGAGCATCATGAAGGCGGCCTCCGTGATGCTTGTGGCTCGCCTGATCTCGCTTATCTCGTACTCGTCCTTGACGCTGCGGAGCCTGAACACGTGGTCGCTTATGTCCCGCTCAGGGGTCAGAGGCGCCCCCAGTTCCCTTGTCATCCTGTAAGCCATCTGGGCGCTGACTGTGGACAGGTCGAAGCACACCTTACCCGGCTTGTAAGGCTTCAGTGCCTCCATGGTGCCCTGTATGTGGTGGCCCTTCTCCTGCCTGATGGCGATGACCTTGCTGAACTCGCCGCTGGCCTCAACCCTCGGGGCGCCCCAGTGGGGCATGACCAGGGTGGTGTCGCCGCCGGTGTCCATGACGAGGGTCTGGTGCTCGTCGCCGAGGGCTATGGGCAGCACGTAGATGGTGTTGCTGGGGTTCTGCCTTATTACCTCGTTGAAGAAGACCACGGCCTCGAAGCCCCTCTTCTCGGCCTCCTGCAGTATGGACCTTCTTCTTCGGTTTACGGAGTCTTTCTGATTCAAAACTGTTCAAAGAAATACCGGGAGGAAGGGATATGAGAGGTTTTCGAGGGCATGAGGCCATACACGCACCTAGACGCTCGGCAGGAACCATGCGCACCCACGTCCAATAAATTGAAATCTAGCTAAATGCAACTCGAAAAAATTTCACATTCTTCCACGCAGCTGTCATCTAATCCAGGATATACTTTAATATCCTCACCAGCCGAATCAACGATATGCCGCTACGCGCCCAGGGAGAGGGCCTCCTCATACACCACTGGGACACCGACGGCGTCTGCTCAGCCGCCCTACTCCTCCGGCACATGTGCCTAGGCTTCCAGAACTGGACTCCCACCATAGGGGCCTTCTACCTCAGCCCCCAGCAGATCAATTGGGCAAAACAGTTCAGCACCATCGTGGTGGCCGACATGGCTTTGCCGGAGGAAAACATAGCCGAGCTAGCCAAGAGTTCCAGAGTCATCGTGATTGATCACCACCACCAGGAGCCCCTCGACGGAGTCGATCACATCAACCCCGTAGCATATGGCGCGGACCCTCAGGGCTACCCCTCATGCACCTGGGTCGTGAAAGAGCGCCTGAGCCTACCCGCCTCTCTCCACGTGGTCCTGGGCTTCGTTGGCGACCGCGAGCAGAAGATCAAAGAGAGCCCGGCCTTCTGGGAGTTAACGCGGCGGTTCCTCGCGGAGAACGACCTGAGCTTCGAGCAGCTGCACATGATGGTTCAGCTCATAGACTCGTGCCACAAGGTTGGGGACCGAGAAGCCGTCATGGAGGCTTCAAGATTGCTACAGGTGAGAGAGGACCCTGAGACGATCATGGAGAACCCCCACTGGAGGAGGAACCTGGAGGTCTTCGAAGGTGAGCTCCAGAAGCTACTGTCCGTCCCGCCCCGGGAGAGAGACGGCGTGCTCTACATGGAGCTCGACACACGGTTCAGCGTCATATCAGCCGTCACCAGGAGGATAGCCTGGGGCACCGGCAGGGATACGGTGGTGGTTAACAAGGGCTTCTTTGAGGACGAAGACCAGCTTTACGGCAGGAGCAGCCGCCTCGACATGCAGCCCATGATAGATAGGGCCCGGGTGAAGGGCTTCAACGCTGGCGGCAAGAGGGATGTTTTGGGGGCTATAGTGCCTAAAGGTGAGACAGCCGCCTTCGTGGACGAATTGATAAAATACCTGAGAAAATAGGGATGTTACTGCCGGCGCAGAACCTTGCCGGGAGTAGCCCCAGTGTGCTTACCCTTCTCGACGACGGGGACGCCGTTAACCAGCACGTACTCGATGCCCTTGGGGTGCCTCCTGGGCTCCACCGGCGTGCCCACCACCTCCAGTTTATCGAGGTTGAACACCGTGACGTCGGCGTAGCTGCCCGGCGTGATGGTTCCCCTGCCCTTCAGGTTGTGGTGCTCGGCCGCCGCTGTGCTCATCTTGTAGATGCACTGCTCCAGTGTGAAGACGCCCAGCTCCTTCACCATGTGGTTGATGAAGGCCGGGAAAGCGCTGAACGCGTTAATCCCTGGCATCCTGTAAGGGGCCGTCTTCTGCTGGTACTCGGTGTCGTACACCGACTGGTCAAGGCTGAGGCTGCCGGCCCTGTGCTGGAACATGAGCGCCCTGTAGGGCTTCTGCGGGAAGTTGCCGGTGTCAGCTGTGCCCGCCGTGTAGCCTAAGGCCTCGGGGTCCTCGCAGATGAGATCGAGCCAGGTGTCCATCTGGGGCTTACCTCGCTCCTTGGCAACCTGGGCCAGGTTCTTGTCCACCGCCGACTTGTCCTTGTGCCTGCTCACCCAGATGTTCTCGGCCCACTGGGGGTTGGTGTTGGGGTTGTACGCCAGCCTGATGAACCACTTACCGGTCTGGATGGCGCTCACTATCTCCTCCCTGTAGTCAGGTATCTTCAGCAGCTCCGAGAACCTCTCCCGGCTGCCCGCCTCCCTCAGCCAAGGCGTCAGGATGCTGCTCAGGTAGGGCATGACGTCGAAGCCGCCCCTGAGGAACCAGGGCATGCTGTCATAGCTGATGTCCATGCCCTCGTCCAGGGCCTCGTCGAAGAAGGCGAGGGTGGCCCTGATGTTGTGCTCCTCCATGTAGTCGTGGCCTTCCGGCACCAGCCTCCAGCCCGGGGTCAGGTGGGCGATGTTGGTCTTGACGCCCGTGACGCGGCAGGTGTTGATGCTCTCCAGGAGGCCGTCCACCTTGTTACTGCGGGTGTCACCGAACTTGACGTCGCGCCTCCTGCCCGTCCTCCTCCAGTGGGGGCAGTAGACGCCACCGTACTCCTTCATTAAGCTGACACACTCGTTGATCTCGTCCATGCTGGCCCAAACGCCGGGGTCGTAGTCCAGGCCGGCGCTCAACCCTATGGCGCCCTCCTTCATGGCCTGGTGGATGAGCTCCTTGATCCTCTCCTGCTCCTCCGGCGTGCAGTGGCGCTTGTAGTCGTTGCCCATGACGTTGATCCTGCACGAGCCCTGGCCGACCAGGGGCGCCGCGTTCATGGATACGCCCACCTTCTCGACCCGGTCCATCCACTCGCCGAGGGTGCTCCAGTCCACCTCCCAACCGTAGTACTTCCTCATGATGGCGTTCACGTCCTCGCGGGGGAAGACCTGGTTCTTGGGGTAGTACTTGTGAGGCTCCAGCTCGTCGATGTGCTCAGCGGCTAACCCGGGGAGACCCATCATGTCCCCGTAGGGGCCCTGGCTGCCTCCGCACTGGCCGCCCACGAAGGTGGTGACGCCCTGCATCACGTAGCTCTGGGCCTTGGGGAAGAAGAGGAGGGTGCTGTCCCCGTGGCTGTGGGCGTCGATCCAGCCCGGGCTCGCGTAGAGGCCCTTGGCCTGGATGACCTTCACGGCGTCGCCCTTCACCTCTCCCAGGGCCGCCACCTTGTCCTTCTTCACTCCGATGCTGCCCTTGTAGGGAGCCTTACCGGAGCCGTCTACGATGAAAACGTCCTTGATTAGTACATCATACTCGTCTGACACATTGTCCACGACCTAGACGAGGCATATTAGCTGCCTACGACTATTAAAAACCGAGGAAAGAAAAAATGGGGTTAGGTTATGGTTACGATCGCGGTGTCGAAGCTACCCGTCTTGGTGTTCTGCACGATGACCACGTGGCTGCCCTTACCCACGTTAGGGACCCTGATCTCTAGGGCGAAGGGGTCGGCGGCGCCTCCAAGGAGGACGACGTATCCACCGGCTTTCACGCTGCCGGGATAACATGTAAGGGACGAGGGCCCAGAGTTGTATGCCCACGAGTACTCCAGCTCACCCTTCTCTCCGTCCCACGTGCCCTGCTGCTGCCAGTAGACCTTCACGTAGGGCGTCATATGGAAGCTGGGGTCGCCCTTGTCGCCTTTGGGTCCCTGGGGGCCGGCTACTCCCTGGGGTCCCTGGGGGCCTGTAGGCCCCGGCGGCCCCTGTTCGCCGGGCTGTCCCTGTAGTCCAGAGACTCCCTGGGCACCCTGTGGCCCCGGTGTCCCCTGCTCTCCCTGGGCGCCCGGTGGCCCCTGGGGTCCTGTCTGTGGTAGAAAGACGTAGGAAGCTGTTCCTCCGATTAGTAACCCGATTACCAGTCCTGCTATTATGCTCTGAGGTTCCATTTTATGGTTTAAATAATGTTGATGATTAAAATCCCTTCGATCAGTACCCCGAGACTTTAGATCGTCTCTTCTCGTGTGGACTCGATTAGCCTCTGCCTTTTCCCCTCGTACTCGTCCAGGAGGGCCTCGAAATCGTCTCTGACTCTCTTAAGCTCCTGGACCCACCTGAGAAACTCTAGGGCCGCCTCGTCCCCAGCCGGGTTCCCACTAACCTTAAGAGTCATGTCAAAGGAAAGGTCCGGAGGAGCCCTTAAAAGGGAATCTCGGTATCTGGCGGAGACATACAACTGGCTTCCATATGAATAACCCTCATATCGTTTCAGGCCAATAGTCATGGTTATTTGTTATACTTACGGGTAGTTTTGGATACAAAACTCTGGATAATTTTACCTTGAACGGGGTTTTCCTCAGCTAGCCCTTCTGAAGCCGAGGAGACGCGCCAGCAGGTACCCGTAGACCACGGAGTCTGCCAGTATCTCCGTTAGGTGGAAGGGTATGATGGGGGCGGGTAAGCCCTGATCGCCGAGCAGGGGCAGCAGGGCTCCGGGTATGAACAGCATGCCTGCTAGAGCCAAGGCTGAGTTCTTGAAGTTCCCATCCAGACATGCGATTATCGGGAGTAGAACTGCGGTGTACATGAGGCCCCTAATTATCTCCAGGGGTATGATGACGCTGAAGGGCGGTATCACTAGACCCATGGAGGGGTCGCTGTAGTAGGGCATGACGAAGGGGCTTACCAGCATCCCGAAGAAGAAGTAGACGGGAAAATATGTCAGCGTCCCGGCTGTGAGCCTCTTGATCCATTCGCCGCCGCTTCTCTTCTCCATGTATTCGTCGAAGCACGTCTTGAGGGATCGATCACCGGGCTGAAGCAGGTAACCCAGAATCACAGCCTGGAGGCCGCTGGACACCAGCATGACCGCGGCGCCCATAGCGAAAATGCTGAAGGAGTCGAATACGTCTGTGAAGAAGTAGCCCTCCACCATGTTGCTGAAGCCGCCCACGACGAAGAGGTTCACCCATAGAAGGATGGTCAAGCCGCTTCTTCTGAGCTTTGCCTGGTCTTGGAGCCAGACCAGGTAGAAGCCGAGCACTAGGCTGCTTAGAACCGTGAAAACGGTCTCCTGGGCAGGCAGCGACTGCTCAAACAAGAGTTTCCGCGCCGCGTCAACAGCGGTGTAGGATAACGCTATCAATGCCACTCTGGTTGCTTTCCCGGACTCCATAGATCAGCCTAAACAGGTTCACAGTATAAATGTGATCAAAAACCCTAAAACGTGGCGGTATTCCTTCGTTCGTCATGAACAAGGACACCCTCGACCTGATGCTGCTGGGCGCGGCCCACTCCCTGAACCACAGCCTATTCCTGGTGCTGCCGCCGCTCCTGGGGTACATCGTGGCCGACCTGGGTACGACGTACTCGGCCATGGGGGTGGTCGCCACCATAACTTTCCTCACCTACGGCGCAGGGGCCCTCATAGGCGGCCCCCTCTCGGATAGGCTGGGCAGCCTCACCGTGGCAAGGGTAAGCATCGGGCTTGGCGGTCTCATGAGCCTTGTCTTCCTCTTCGCTAATGACGTGGTGGTCTTCGGCGCGGGCATGTTCCTCATGGCGCTCTGGGCCAGCTTCTACCACCCAACAGCCAATGGCTTGATCGCCAAGGTGTTCAGGGAGAACACGGGCAACGCCATGGGGATCCACAACGCGGCGGGCAACTTCGGCCAGGTCTTCACACCCACGGTGGCCTTCCTGCTGGGGGTGACCTTCAACTGGAGGCTCAGCTTCGTGTTCTTCGGGGTCCTCAGCGTCGTAACGGCTTGGACCCTAGACCGGATACAGGTGAAGGAGGAGATCGTGCCGGCTACTAGGCAGAGCTATATGGAGTTCCTCAGGACGCCGGGCCTCTGGCTCATACTGCTGTACAACGTGATAGTGGGTTTCCTTTTCAGGTCCGTGGATCTGTTCTTCCCCAGCTTCCTGAGCCTCGAGCGCAACTACACGGGGGGCATCGCGGCGGTGGCTAACAGCATGATCCTGTTCTTCGGTGTCCTGGGGCAGCTGCTGGGGGGCCGCGGCTCTGATAGGCTGGGCCAGACTAGGACCCTTCTGGCCGCGACGGCCGGGATGGTTGTGAGCCTTGTCCTCCTGATGGTGCTGCCCACCAGCACCGTGGGCGTGGTACTCTTCATAGTCCTCTACGGTGTCAGCATGTTCGGGCACCAGCCCACAGTCACCAGCCTGGTGAGTAAGCTGTCCCCGCGGAACCTCATGGGCTTGGCCTACGGCGTCATGTTCTTCGCGGCCTTCGGCTTAGGTTCACTCTCAACCACCGTTACCGGCTACCTGGCGGATACGTACAGTCTGACGGCGGCCTTCTGGTTTAACGTCGGGGTGGCGTTGGCGCTCATGGCCGTGAGTGTAGCGATCTATCTGAGGATCAGGGAGTAGCCCTGGTGAGGTAGGCCAGGACCCCCGTGATGGTCTTGGAGTCCATTATGGTGTTGTCCTCAATCATCTTGATGATGTTGTTGAAGCTGAGCCTCTCGACCCGGATGGACTCGTCCTTCTCGGGGCTGGAGCCCACGTTCTCCAGGCCCTCAGCCACATAGAAGTGGATGACCTCGCTGCTGTACCCTGGAGCCATGTAGCAGCTGAGCAGCCTTCTCCACGATTTGGCGGCGTACCCCGTCTCCTCCTGGAGCTCCCTGACGGCGCAGGCGTCAGGGTCCTCTCCGGGCTCAAGGGTGCCCGCCGGTATCTCCAGGAGCTCTCGGCCCGCGGCGTATCGGTACTGCCTTACTAGGACCAGCTCTGAGCCGTCCACGGCCACTATGGCTACGGCGCCCGGGTGATCCACGATGTCCCTTGTGGTGACCGCGCCGCCTGGG
>DATKWY010000237.1:0-5477 GCA_035529295.1 Candidatus Desulfaltia sp.
TGCTTCACCTGCCACCAGGAACCTCCACTCACCGTCCTTCAGGTGGAAAAACCTCGCCTTGGTGGTGGTGGATCCTACGTCAGTGACAATGATGTACTGCATTTCCTCATTCGGTTTCTTGAGGGTTGCCATGCTATAAAGCGTCACGACTGATCATGCTTAAATCTTTCTAGTACCTAGGCCCAAACAGGTAGGAGGATTTTGATTATCTTTTTTTCTTGGTGTGCTGTAGTCATAGGCTTCGGGGCGGGTAATCTGTCTAATAATAAAAATATTCGCCATTAATTGATACCCCCTACCTTTTTTCACATCCGGCTCACCTCCAGATGCGTTTAAGCTTATCCCATGCCAGCCGGGATAAGGCGGAAAAAAAATTTCATCTCATGCTTTTCCTCGGTGAGGTGCCTCCTCGTCCTTAGCTCTGGAGCCCCAGAAAACGCAGTTAATCGAAAACCTCGTAGTTGTATCAGAAGGGTAGCCAGCGCCGCCACCCTTTGCGCTCCTGGGGCTTCTCCGCTTCATCCCCCTTCTCCGGATCGGGACTATCAGGGGGCTCCTCCCCGGGGGCCGCCTCCTCAGCAGGGGCCTCCAGTTCCTTGACGGGAGGCTTGTACTCGCCCTTGGTCATCTGCTCGAGGATCTGGATGAGCTTCTCTATGTTCTTCCTGTCCTCGAAGACGTAGATGAGCTTCTCCCCCAGCATGTTGTACTGGGGGCCTAGGGCGGGTAGGAAGGGGGCTAGGACCACCCTGCTGAGTTCACCGCCCACATACACCATGGGCTTGACGCTTTCGAGGGTGAGGATGGCCACTGTCTCCATGCCGTAGATCTGTATCCTCTTAGCTGCGCCGTGGAGGACCTTGTCGACCTCCTCCTCGGATAGCTCCATGTCGCCCCAGGGGTACATATCAGAACCATATACCTTACGGCTGATTTAAGTTAGTATCTTCACCGGGGCCTGTGGCGCCCTGCTTGGCGGGTTTCAGTCTCCGCCGGAGGGAGATGTAGGCGGACGTCGCCCCGCCTAGGAGAAACATGACTAGGAGGAGGGCGAAGAGGGAGGTGGTGTTGCCCTGGGTGAACGCCCAGAGGTTGACGATCACGAGAGCCCACGAGATCAACACGCTTCTAATCGCAACCGGTAGCTCTGCTGCCCCTGTTCGTTTGCATACAAGGTAGCTGGGTATGAGGCTGGCCAAGTAGTACATGATGTAGGCTAGGACCCACGGGGGGTCGTAGAAGGTCTTGAGCTCTATCCAGAAGTACACTATTCCGTAGGATAGTACGGCGCCCGCCATGTAGTCTGTTATCGATGGCCGTTTATCCCTGTCCAGGGTCAAATGTATCATTTAACATGAATGGGGCTCGGATAAGAGTTTAATGTAAAAGAAATGGGGGAAGGTTTACTCCTTCTTGGGCCAAGGCCTCTTCTCGGGTGGCAGCATGGCGTAGATGAGCAGTATCAGCGTTATGGGTAGGGCTATGATCGCGCCCTGAAGCGGCAGCCACTGATTGTAGATGAAGTCGAGGCGACCGAAGATCATGTTGTATCTGGACAGCACCGTGTTGGCGAAGCTGTAGCTGAAGGCGGCCATCATCCCGTACCTTGCGATCTTGGGTATGATGCCGAGTCCGCCCTCGTGGGCCTTGGGGAACGTGAAGAGGAAGAAGTAAACCGTGGTTACCACTAGGATGATGAAGATCAGGTTACTGATTAGCGTGAATGGATCGCTGACGCCTATCAACTTGATGGCTGCCGTGGACTTGATCTGGACGATGAACTCAGCGGTGACCACTGCCCTCATGCTGAGCCCTATGCCAAGGCCCACCATGACGGATAGAGGGTACCTGCTCACCCAGAAGTACTGTGGGTGGTACCTCGAGTACAGTAGTATCCCGAGTAGGAAAACAACGACGTAGAGGACCGCTCCTCCCATCAGGTTGTCCCAGCCGTACCTCTTGATGTTGTCAACGCCGTAGACCAGGCCGTGCCCGGCGGCTGCTCCGACGAAGGTGTACTCAGCGAACTTGAAGAAGTCGTTGTCCCTGAAGGCGATGCTGTAGATCCATATGGTGAACACTGCCGCCATCCAGATCTGTATGACTAGGTTTAGCTCCATCACTTACTTCCTCCTGAGAATCTCTTGCCAAGGTAGGCGATGTTGCCTACGGCCACATAGACGAGGCACAGCAGGTGAGTCAGGGTTATCACGTCGGCCGACTTGATACCCCGGGCGGGGACCCTTACTAGGGTCTCCATCTCTCCTGCCTGCGCCCCAGATGTCACGGATATTATCTGTCCCGCGTTCTGGTATGGCAGCATGGTGGGGACCATCATGGCTAGCACAGAGCACATGTAAGGTGTTTCGTATACCGTGTACCACTGCCTTACCCAGCCCTCTGACTGGTCGCCGCCTGTGGTGTAGCAGAGTAGTAGGTCGAAGCTGCTTGCGTCAGTTATACCATCCATGATGGTGTACTGGCTTAGTGGGTTACCCTTGTAGTCGGTGGAAGTTGTTGCTCTCAGGTCCTTTCCGATCGCAGCCATCGCCGTCTCTGTTCCAGCTATGTAGCCTATGTTGATGTAGTCGACGCCGTACTGGACGCCGTACTTTTCCTCTGGTCTGAGCTCAGCCATGGCCTTGTCCCATAGCTGGGGTCCCTCGATGGATGTGGACATGCAGATGACCTTTATGCCTCCCTTCCTGAAGAGGTGGTGGTAGACGGCTACTGCCATTGGGCCCAGCTCAGGCTCTCCGCCCCCTGAGTATCCGAAGTCGATCATGACGACGGAGCCCGGGGGTAGAGCTTCTATGGTCTGGTACCATTTTTGTGTGTTGGCTGAGACGGGTATAGGTAGGCCCAGGGGGTAAATCATGGGTATCACGAATACTACAAGCAGGATACCGTAGAGTACCTCTCTAGGTATATTCTCCAGCGTATCCCAGATACTTTTTCCTTGTTTACTCATGCCGTTCCACCTCCTCCTCTCTCCTCCTCGGTCAGTCTACCGAGGAACCCTGTCTCTCTGCCGGTCATGGTCCTGATGCCAAGGGATATGGCTCCCAGGGCGCCACCGATCATGATGCCGCGCTGAGCCGAAGTCGTTAGCACGTCGCTGATGAAGCTCACCCAGGTTCCTAACACGGGGAAGTATACAGCCATTGCGGGCGCATTCTTCGCCAACACTATCAGACCTACGACCAAGAAGATACCTGACTCGACGTTCTTGAGCCTCAGAGCTCTGTAAAGCCCTGAGGTCATGTAGAAGCCAAGGCTAGAGTACACTGTGGCGCTGAGGGCGAAGTAGGACGCATTGTAGAGCCAGTTATACTGATCTGAGGTTGGGCCCATTGCGACACCCGTTACAGTGAAGATCACTATGACTATTAGTAGCCACAGGCTGAACTGCCACTGGTTCGGGGTCCGTCTGGATATGTGCTTGCTGTGGAAGTAGAAGAGGTTGACGGCGCCAAAGCCCAGCGAGAACGCGGTGAGTATGACTCCCCAGTTCTGGAGGTCCCTCACCGCCGTATTAGTCCAGCTCTTACCGGCTGTGTCCACCGGCGGCATGATGATGAAGTAGTCCATCATCACAATAAGGGCCACGACGAATACTATCACTACCGGTATCGTTTTCTTTAAAGTTGTCGACATTTCATCATCCTCCTACATTCCTAATAGGTCGACTATGAACGAGCTGCCCGCGGCAGTCGCCAACACGCCTAGTATTATCAGTATCAGTGCCAGTATCTTGCCGTAGTCCTGCCCTCTGGTGGTTCCCGCCTGTACGGGGTCCCCGGAGAGGTATGCTCCAGCTGCGTAGATCTCCTCTCCGATTAGCAAGTAGTCGCATATGACGGCGAAGAAGGGTATCTGGTATCCTCTGGCCGTTCCAGCCAACTGGATGGATCCGATCCTGTTGAATGTCTCCGCGAAGAGCATTGACTCAGCGTAGAAGGGTCCGATCATTATGTTGGCTGCGGGTCTCTCTCTCTCCGCGATGCCTTGGACGGCGGAGGCGTAGGCGAACTGCTCGCCCGAGAGGTACCTTACCTGCTCCTCCGCGTGGAACTCCTCTGCTTTGCCAGCCTTCACGTAGGCTTCCTTCATGAGCTCTGTAGCGATAGGCATGACCTGAGCCGCGTACACCGAGTAGATGAGATTCACGCCATAGTTGGCGCACAGCTCAGCTACGTGGGCTAGGACTGCGAGCCCAGCCACTAGCTGCGGTGCCACAGACTCCGTTAAGCTTCCTAGTCCAGTCGTAAAGTGCACTGGCTTGTTCATCTCTGCTGCTCTGCCCACCATCTCTGGCAGAGCGTCCAGGCCCGTCAGTTTTCTGAATTGTAGTTTTTGTTTTTTAGCCATCTCCATACCGCCCAGTATGAAGATCCATATTAGTATCAGCATCACTAACGCGAATATTCTGCCCGAAATAAGTATTGATATTACATATCACTCCTGTTTCATGGGTGAAAGTATCTTGACATCGAATTGATTTAATACTTACGTCTATATACCGTAATTTAACGAGCTTTTCCCTCACACAGGATGGTTTTTTAATATGATTCATGAACCGCTCTACCGTAATCAAACCAGCTAGCTCCGTTAAATAACACATCCTACACTAGTAATGCATGGCCGTTGACCAAGGAACCAGGATGCCAAGAAGGATAATCTTCGCGGGAGCGAACATAGCTTTCGGGGTGTCCTTCATCGGCCTTGAGCTCCTGGGGCTCCTTTACGGTATCTCCCCAGCAGACCCAGAGCTGCAGGCAAACCTGAACCTGTTAATAGTTGGGATCAACCTGCTGGGCGGCTACGCAGGGGGTTACCTCACGGCTAAGAACACCCAGGGGGATGCGTTGCAGAATGGGACACTGACTGGTGTACTGGCCTACATCATTCAACAGATAGTTAACGCCACCCTGTATGGGTTGGGCGCGGTGGGAAACGCGTACACCACCCTGGCTCTCATCGGAGGGGCCATGGCCGGGGCGGTTCTCCACGAATCACATATCAAGAGGCTGGCGAGGATCAGGGCATCAGCCTCCCGGGTCGAGGAGGGAGAAAGCCCCGGTGGACCCGAGGGCTCCGAGGCTGGAACCGAAGAAGTGGCTGAAGGGGATCCCGGGGAGAAGGGCGAGACCCCGCCTGAGGGCTGAGACCAGTAATAAGGGAATATTTTTCGCCCCTCGGCGGGTAGGGTATATATATTCTAGGCATTTTCCTTAATGGAAAACCGAGGTGAAGAAGTGCCCGAGCCCAAAACTCTTGTGACCTCAGCCCTCATCTACGCCAACGGCCCCGTCCACATAGGCCACATGTTGGAGAACGTCCAGACGGACATCTATGTCAGGTCCCAGAGGCTGCGAGGCCGCGACATAATCTACTGTGGGGCAGAGGACACCCACGGAGCCCCCATAGAGATCAATGCCGCCAAGCAGGGAGTGACTCCCGAGAAGTTCATCGAC
>DATKWY010000238.1:0-6035 GCA_035529295.1 Candidatus Desulfaltia sp.
GCCCCGGTCATGCCCGTCCACAATGACCCCGGGAAGGCCATGGGCAGGGCCGAGGACGCCTTGACCTACGGCGGGGTGACCAGCTACGTGGTAGATGAGGCCGAGGATGTGCTGAAGAAGATAGCCGAGAAGGCCCCATCCACCAACTGCAAGGACTACGGTAAGACAAGCTACGAGATATACAAGGCCGTGGACTTCGACTTCACCAGGATCGACCCGGCCCTGTTCGCCCCCGCGGCCATCAGCCTCACATCCGCCAGGACCGGTGCCACCTTCACATACGGCGAGGTCAACGACGAGATTATCAGGCAGTCCATGAAGTAGCGCGGTGGCTCAAGGATGGACAGGATAGAGGTGACTCTCATCTCGGGGAGGACGGCCAGACAGGGGATGGGCCTGGAGGAGGGGAAGCTCTCCGAGAGGTACATTCAGAGCGTCAACACCGTGTCCCTCAACCCCGAGGACGCGTCCAGCATCGGCTTGGTGAAGGGCGGGCTGGTTAAGGTTTCCACCGAGGACGGGTGCGTCACGGTGCACTGGAGCGGCGACGGCGGCCTGGATCGCGGGATGGCCTTCTTCCCTTACGGGCCCTGGGCCAACCAGTTATACGCATCATCCACGGAGGGCACGGGGATGCCCATGTTTAAGGGAATCAGAGCCACGGTCTCAGCCGATGACGGCGGTAAGGTGCCCACCATCCAGGAGATCGTGGAAACTATGAGAGGAGGGAAGACGCGGTGAGGTACGAGGACGTAGTATGCCCCTTCTGCGGGTGCCTATGCGACGACCTGGAGGTGAGCGTCGAGGACGGCCACATCTCCGAGGTGAAAAACGCGTGCGGCATATCCAGGTCCAAGTTCATGAACCACGGCGCCAACAGGCTGGAGCACCCCACGGTTGACGGCAAGAAGGTGTCCCTGGAGCGGGCGGTGAAGGAGGCCGTGGACCTGCTGTCCAAGGCTGAGAGGCCTCTGGTCTACGGGCTAAGCTCCACGGAGTGTGGGGCCATAAGCAAGGCCGTGGAGATCGCCGAGACGGCCGGGGGCATACTGGACAACACGTCCTCGGTCTGCCATGGCCCCACCATCCTGGCACTGCAGCAGGTGGGGGAGTCCAAGGCTAGCCTGGGCGAGATACGCAACAGGGCCGACCTGGTGATATTCTGGGGCAGCAACCCCACGGAGGCCCACATCAGGCACATCACCAGGTACAGCGGTATGC
Organism: Candidatus Desulfaltia sp.; assembly: GCA_035529295.1. Classification (GTDB taxonomy): domain Archaea; phylum Thermoproteota; class Bathyarchaeia; order TCS64; family TCS64; genus RBG-16-57-9. The sequence goes on from DATKWY010000238.1 coordinate 1,222, forward strand.
CCAAGGGCATGTACGTGCCCGAGGGAAGGAAAGGAAGAAAGATCATAACTGTGGACGTGAGGGAGACAGGCTCAACCAAGCTGGCGGACCAGTTCATCAAGGTCAGGCCGGGCTCAGACTTCGAGCTGCTGCAGGCTCTGAGAGCCTGCGTCAGAGGCCAGGAGCTACCCGTCGAGGAGGTGGCGGGGGTCCCCATGGCGGAGGTGAGGGAGCTGGCCGACCAGATGAAGAAGGCAAGGTTCGGCATCGTGTTCTTCGGCCTGGGCCTCACCCAGAGCGATGGCAGGCACATGAACATCGACGCCGCTGTGGGCCTGGTAGCCGAGCTGAACCGCCACACTAAGTTCGTGCTCACCCCCATGAGGGGCCATTACAACGTGGCCGGGGCCAACACGGTGACCACGTGGCAGACGGGGTACCCCTACGCCGTGGACTTCAGCCGCGGGTACCCCCGGTACAACCCTGGGGAGTTCACCTCGGTGGACCTCCTGTCCCGGGGCGAGGTGGACGCCGCCCTCGTGGTGGCGTCGGACCCAGCCTCTAACTTCCCGGTCGATGCGGCGGCCAACCTGGCCAAGATGCCCGTGGTCACGCTGGAGCAGAAGATCACCCCCACCACCATGATTAGCAAAGTAGCTATACCTGTGGCCACCGCGGGCGTAGAGGCTGAGGGCACGGCCTACAGGATGGACGGGGTGCCCCTCAGGCTGAAGAAGCTGGTGGAGCCTCCAGATGGAGTCCACCCGGACGAGGAGATCCTAGACATGATTCTCAAGGGCTTGAAGGAGGCTAAGCGATGAAGGACGTACTGATTAAGGGCGGCTTCGTCTTCGACCCCCTCAACGGAGTTGACGGGGAGAAGATGGACATCAACCTCAGCGGCGGCAAGGTGGTGGAGAAGGTGGGCAGAGGAGCCGAGGTGGTTGACGCCTCCGGGATGACGGTGATGCCGGGGGGCGTGGACCTCCACAGCCACATAGCCGGGAGCAAGATCAACATCGGGCGCCTCATGAGGCCCGAGGACCACAGGAAGGACCAGGTCCCCAAGGGCCCGGTCACCAGAGGCGGTGTGGGTTACAGCTGCCCATCCACCTTCGTCACAGGCTACCGTTACGCCCAGATGGGTTACACGAGCGTCATGGAGGCGGCCATGCCCCCCCTGAGCGCCCGCCACGTCCACGAGGAGCTCAATGATACGCCTATAATAGATAAGGCGGCTTTCACCCTGTTCGGGAACAACTACTTCACCCTCAAGTACGTGCGGGACGGTGACCACGACCGGCTTAAGGCCTTCGTGGCCTGGCTCCTGAGGGCTACGCGGGGCTACGCTGTGAAGATCGTGAACCCGGGCGGCGTGGAAAACTGGAAGTGGGGCCGCAACGTCAACGGCCTGGACGGCAAGGTGGAGGACTACGGTATCACGCCCAGGCAGATCATCACAAGCCTGGCCAAGGTGAACGAGGAGCTGGGGCTGCCCCACACCATCCACCTCCACTGCAACAACCTGGGGATGCCGGGTAACTACAAGACGACAATAGACACCATGGAGGTGGCCAAATCGGTGAAGCCCTCCAACGGGAGGAAGACCACCATCCACGTGGTCCACGTACAGTTCAATGCATTGGCGGGCAGCAACTGGGGGAACGTCAAGTCCGGGGCACCGGAGATCGCCGAGTACGTGAACAGGAACCCTCACGTGACCCTGGACCTGGGCCAGGTCATATTCACCGACACCACGACGATGACGGGGGACGGGCCCTGGCAGTTCAACCTGTGGAACATGACCGGCAACAAGTGGGTTAACAGCGACGTGGAGATGGAGGCCGGCGCCGGCGTGGTGCCCTACACCTTCAAGGCCAACAACCCGGCCAACTCGGTGCAGTGGGGCATAGGAATGGAGCTGGCGCTCCTGGTGAAGGACCCGTGGAGGGTCTACATGACCACTGACCACCCCAACGGCGGCCCCTTCACATTCTACCCCCAGGTCATGGCCTGGCTCATGAGCAGGAAGGCCAGGACCGACGCCATGAACGACATGAACAAGGCCATAATGAAGAGAACGGACCTGGCCAACAACTACCGGGAGTACACCTTCAGCGACATAGCCGTGGCCACCAGGGCCGGCACAGCCAAGGCCCTGGGCCTCAAAGACAAAGGCCATCTAGGAGTAGGCGCGGACGCCGACGTAGCCATCTACCAGCTCAACCCGGAGACGTGGCGCCCCAGCCAGTACAAGGAGCTGGAAAAGGCGTTCGGCAGGGCGGCGTACACAGTAAAAGGAGGCCAAGTTGTGGTGAAGGACGGCGAAGTAGTAGCTACACCCATGGGGGCCACCCACTGGGTGGACGCCAGGGTGCCCGAGGGCCTGGAGAAGGAGCTGATGAAGGACGTGGAGGAAGAGTTCAAGAAGTACTACACTGTGAGCCTACGCAACTACCCCGTGGAGGACGCTTACCTGCCGGTTCAACGGGTGCATAAGGCTGTAGGAGGTGCGGCGTGATGAGCTTCACACACAACGGGGTCCAGATAGAGGACACCTTCGCCGAGGGCTTCAGCATGTGGGGCAGCCGCATAATCATAACAGCGGCATCCCAGAGGTGGGCCAACACGGCGGCGTCATCCATGTCCGGGTACGCCACCAGCGTCATCGCCTGCGACTGCGAGGCCGCGATAGAGGCAGAGGTGGCGCCCGAGGCTACGCCGGACGGCCGCCCCGGGACAGCCGTCATGGTCTACGGCTTCAGCAGAGGCAAGCTGGCCGAGTCCATGCTCAACAGGCTGGGCCAGTGCGTCCTCACCTGCCCCAGCACCGCAGTCTTCAACGGGCTACCCGAGGAGGAGGCCGACGAGATGCTGGACATAGGCAAGAGCCTCAGGTTCTTCGGCGACAGCTACCAAGTGAAGATGAGGATAGGGGACGGATGGCTCCAGAGGCGCCGGTTCTGGAGGATACCCGTCATGGAGGGCGAGTTCCTGGTGGAGGAGAAGGTGGGGGCCAAGAAGGCCGTGGCCGGAGGCAACTTCCTCATAATGGGGGACAGCCAGGACGCCACGCTGAAGGCGGCGGAGGCCGCTATAGACGCCATCCACACGTTGCCAGGGGTGGTGACGCCCTTCCCCGGCGGCCTGTGCAGGAGCGGCAGCAAGGTGGGATCCACCTACAAGTTCCTGAAGGCGTCCACCAACACACCCTTCTGCCCCAGCATCAAGAACACGTTGAAGGGCAGCAAGATACCGGAGGGCGTAAACTCGGTGCTGGAGGTGGTCATCAACGGCCTGGAGGAGAGGCAGGTGGTGAAGGCCATGGGCGTCGGCGTGGACGCTGCCACCCGGGTGAAGGGAGTCAAATGGATCACGGCCGTGAACTTCGACGGCAAGCTGGGGAAGTTCAAGATGAGCCTCAGAGACAGCCTGGAGGGGATCTAACATGAAGCAGCTAGTACTGACACCAAAAGGCTCGTCCAAGATGCCGCTGGAGGCGGAGGTAATTTCGCCCAATGTGATGGCGGGGAAGACCCTGGAAGAGGTGAAGGCTCTCCCTGTCTACCGGGGAAACAAGACACATGGCCTCAGCGAGTTCTTCAACGTGGAAGGCAAAGTGGCCGAGACGCCTGAGGAACAGCACATCGTGGTGGATGGCGACGCGGGGCACGTGAAGTACATCGGCAAAGGCATGACCTCGGGCCGGGTCGTGGTCCAGGGAGACGCCGGGATGCACACGGGGGCCCAGATGGCCGGCGGAGACCTCACCGTCACAGGCAACGTCGGGGACTGGTTGGGCGCCGAGATGAAGGGCGGCCTCATCAGGGTCCTCGGTGACGCCGGGAACCAGGCCGCCGCGGCCTACAGGGGCAGCAGCGAGGGCGTGACCGGCGGCTGTATCCTCGTGAAGGGGAGCGTCGGCTCGGAGGCCTGCAGCTTCATGAGGCGCGGCATGGTGGTCGTCGGCGGCGACACAGGCCCCTTCACCGGCGTCCACATGAACGGCGGAGAGGTGTTCGTCTTCGGCGAGCTGGGGAAACGGGCCGGAGCTCAGGCCAAGGGCAACGGCGGCTTCATCGCCGGCTTCGGAGGCGTCCGCGAGGTACTCCTCACCTACATCTACGAGACCACCTACACGCCCACCTTCATGAGGCTCTACCTCAGGCAGCTCTCGGAGAACCTGGGAGTAGAGGAGGCCGCCAGGTACATCGACGCCCCCATGCGCAGGTACCGAGGAGACATGGCCGTCGGCGGCAGCGCCGAGATCCTAGTGGCTGAGAAGGCGTGAATAGTTGAAGGTAGGGGTAATCGGGTCAGACGCGGACGAGTGGCACATACGGGGGCTCCTCAAGGAGCTGAGGAGGAGGGGGGCCGAGGCCTACCTCCTCCCCGTCACTAGGTTCAGGTCAGAGATAGGCGGCGTGCCCCACCTCTCGGTGAAGGGGTACGGGGTGGACGACTACGACGCCGTGATCGTCCGACGCGTCCCTGGCGGCTCAGCGGAGCAGGTCTTCTACAGGATGGACGCCCTCCACAGGCTGGAGGACATGGGGGTGCTGGTGGTGAACCCGGCCCTGAGCATAGAGAAGACCGTGGACAAGTACTACACCTCGGCGCTGCTGGAGGACGCAGGCATCAGGACGCCCAAGACCATCGTCACCGAGAGCTTCACGGAAGCCATGAAGGCCTTCGATGAGCTGGGCGGCGACGTTGTGGTGAAGCCCCTTTTCGGCAGCCTGGGCATGGGTATAACCAGGGTCTCCGACCCGGACGTGGCCCACAGGGTCCTCAGGGCCCTGGAGATGACCAAGAGCGTCTACTACCTCCAGGAG
>DATKWY010000239.1:0-4486 GCA_035529295.1 Candidatus Desulfaltia sp.
GGACAGGATACTCGTCCTCCGCCACGGCAAGCTCCAGCAGCACAGTACACCCTTCCACGTCTACAACAGGCCCGGGAACATATTCGTGGCCAACTTCGTGGGCAACTCCAACTTCCTGGAGGGCATAGTGGAGAACAGGGAGGTCATAGGCAGCGTGATAAGGCTCAGGGAGAACCTCAGGGTCAACGTCGCCGACGTGAGCTTTGAGCCTGAGGAGCCAGTGGTGGTGGCCGTCAGGGAGGAGAAGCTGAGCATAAGCCCCAGGGCCCGCGACGACAAGGAGAACAGGTTCTCCGGAGAGGTCGAGGCCATCCACTTCCTTGGGGAGTGGACTCGCTACACAGTGAGGCTAGTAAACGGGGACCAGGTAGCCGCCAGGGTGCCTATAGGCTCGCCGGTGAAGGCTGTGGCGGTGGGAGACTGGGTCAGCGTGAGCTTCAACCCAGTGCACACCCACGTCTACGAGTCCCCCACTATAGGGCTTCAGAGGGAACTGGAGGTGTACTAGGTGCCTGAGGTACGCGTCGAGGGGGCCACGAAGGCCTACGGGGCCGTCAGGGCTCTTCAGGGAGTCTCCCTCACGGTCAACGCGGGCGAGTACCTGTGCGTCGTCGGCCCCAGCGGGTGCGGCAAGACAACCCTCATCAAGACCATAGCCGGCATCGTGAAGCCCGACGCAGGGGAAGTCTACATAGAGGGGGAGGCGGCCACGGCGCTGCCCATAGAGGAGAGGGGCGTCGGGTACGTCTTCCAGGAAATCGCCTTGTTCCCCCACATGAACTCCTACGATAACGTGTCATACGGCTTGATGGTGAAGGGGGCTACTCCCAGGGAGAGGGAGAGCCCCGTGGAGGAGATGCTCTACATGATGGGTCTGGACGGCTTCGCGACGCTGTACCCCCGGGAACTGAGCGGCGGCGCCAGGCAGAAGACAGCCATATCGAGGGCCCTGGTCTCGGGGTCCACTCTCCTCCTGCTGGACGAGCCCTTGGGCGCCCTGGACCTCAAGGTCCGTACGTCCCTGAGGTACGAGCTCAGGAAGCTGGTCAAGGATCTGGGCCTCACCGCCATCCACGTCACACACGACCAGGAGGAGGCGCTTTCCATATCCGACAGGATAGTCGTGATGAAGGCCGGCAGGATCGTCGAGGTGGGTCCGCCCCAGGAGATGTACCTTAACCCCCGTGAGCTGTTCACCGCCAAGTTCCTGGGGGAAGCCAACTTCTTCACGGGTACTGTGAAGAAGTATACCGACCACGTCGCCGAGGTGGCCGTCAACGGCTCCACCATCATGGCCGCGGCCAGGGAGGTGACTCCTCTGAAGGAGGGTGAACGATGCGTGCTGGCGATCCGCCCCGAGTTCGTCGAGCTCGTCAATGACCCTGCAGGTGGAAACACCTGGGAGTGCACCGTCATGTCCGCCTCCTTCGTCGGGGACCACTTCAGGTACGAGCTGAGGGCCTCCAACGGCGAGGTGTTCCTATCCAAGGCCGCGGTGAGAGGCGACGCTGCAGGCTTTGCCGCGGGGGACAAGGTTTACGCCGCTTTACCCGAGGAGAGGCTTCTTACGTTCAGGTACCCCGAGGAGGGGTTGGAAAAGGCATTAAGCCTAGAATGAGGTGATGATACAGGTATGACGCATCTTGAGAGCTGGCTGAAGACTAGGAGGAAAATCCTGGTAATCACCATGATCCGGGACCACTCGAAGTCGATGGTGACGACCACAGAGATTCTGGAGCGCTGCGTGAACCACGCCCTAGAGGGAAGGCACGATGAGCTCAACAAGAGCTTCGACGTCCTCCAGCAGAAGGAGAAGGCCGCGGACCTCCTCAAGAAGAAGATCGTGGCCGAGCTCACCAAGGGCGAGCTGCCTTCCTCCGACAGGGAGGACCTCATGAGGCTCGCGAGGGAGATCAACCACGTCATAGACTGGGTCAACGAGACTGGGCGCATACTTGTGGAGTTCAACCTCGACGATGCTCCAGAGGAGCTGAAGAAGATGATCCCCGACGTCATGAGGGTGGTCAAGAGCTGCGTCCTGGGCCTCGACATCTGCATCGATAAGCTCATCGACAGGAAGTTCCAGGACGCCCTGAAGGCCGCCGACGAGGTAGAGAGGCTGGAGGAGGAGATGGACCGCCTGCACAGGCAGGCGAGGAGGGAGATAGCCGGCTTCAAGACGGGGCAAGTCGAGATCGGTGAAGCCATACTCATTTCCCAGCTCGTGGAGTCCTTCGAGAACATCACTGACAGGTGTGAGGACACGTGCGACCTCGTCAGGGCGATAGCCGTGGCCGCCCCCATAATCACATAAGTCCGAGGACACCTCAGACCTAGCCCATATATTTCTGGTCTCGTCTTTTTTGTTTGGAGACGGCGAGCTAACGCGTGAACTCGTCCAGCCGCGCCTGGGCAAATGACCCGGCCACGTTCCTAGCGTAGCTCCGGAGATAGACCGTGTGAACGCCCGGCTCAAGGGGGACGTCCACCGCGTAAGCCATTGTCTGGGGAGCAGTGAGTGCCGTGTGGCCCCACGTCACATCGGGCAGGCTGCTCCAGCACTCACCGTGAACGACAGCCCCGTCCACCACCACATCCAGGCTGCAGTACTCCACGTCAGCCGGGTCGCTCAGGACATCCACGCTGGCCTCCACGTGGAGCGTCCCGTAGCCTGCCTCGGCCTCGAGGCCTCGGAGGCTCAGCCATACTCCTTCCCCCTCGGGCTGTGGCGGATATGAGGGGGTCGCCGGGGGCTCGTCAACCTCACTTGGGGGAGACGTGAAGCTGACGGCCTCCTCATGCCGCTCCCCCGCGAAGCCGTAGTAGGTTACCAGGACACTGTAAGACGCCTCTGCCTCTGGAAGATTCAGGCTGTACTCCGTGATCTCACCGGGACCTATACAGGGCGTGGTCGTTGCTTCAACCAGGTCACCCGCTCGTGACAGCTCGCAGGTTAACGCGTAGGCCGTCCCCGATCCATGGTTACTCAGCCTCACCAGCAGGTTTTCGCTGCCTGACTCAGCCTCTACACGGATCTCCGGCTGTTGTGCCTCTTCATATGCTTGGCTCTTGAACTGGAGAGCGTTGGCGCGGGTCGTCTGTAAGGCTAGGAACCCCTCCTCGACGCTGGGCTCCACCTCCGTCCCCTCGTGCCACTCGTTCCAGCTGGTCACCATCACCCAATCCACGCCCGACCCTGCGACGCGGCCCCAGTAGCCCTCGTAGGTCTCAGAGCCGTCTCTGGGCAGGACCGCGCCCGGGCTCCTGGTCTCCGTGTCGTCGTACCCGGGCAGCACGGTACCCACGGCGAGCTTTCTTATGAGAGTTAGAACCCCCTCCGACTTTACGCGGGCCTTGACTGCCGCAAGGTCAGGCTCCTCAATCACCCACCTGTTACCAGCTATGATCTCTGTGATGGCTCCGTGCTCCGACGCATCCAACTCGTTATACATGTGCATACCGTCCAGGGCACCTAGAAGCCTCGGGTCCCTCATGTCCCCCAAGAGCACGACCTCACCTACCCTAGCCTCAACCTCGTCCTTCACACGCCTCCACAGGGCTTCGTCCCTGTCCCCGGCCTGGGCCCCAAAAACGAACACCACGGGAGCGTCACCCACCTTGAGGTATCCAGTCTCCCCCGAGTATCTGCCGACTATGTAGCACAGCTCCTCGACCATGATCTCCGCCGATATCGGGCCGACGCCGTCCCTGATGGACTCGTAGTAGACCCCCACCTTGAAGCCCAGCCCCTCAGCCGCATCAAGCATCAGCCCTAGGGCCTGGTCCTCGCGGGACCCGGGGCCCCACCACGAGCAAAGGAAACCGTCCAAGCCGGCGTCCTTAGCCATGGCTATATGTGCTTCTATTATGGCTGGGTCCAAGCTGTCGTAGGCGCCCAGCAAAGGAAAATGAACAGAAGCCCCAGAGTCGTTCGAGGTCACGTCGCTCCAGTGGCTCCAAGAGGACGAGGGCCCCGATGGGTTACCATACCAGGGATAGTAGACGGCGTGAACCATTCTAGGCGGCTCCTCTCCCCGCCTCTCCACGCCGACCTTGGAGTACCGGAGCGCCTCAGCAGATACGGTGTAAACTCCTCTGTTCAGAGCCGGGTCCCCCGGCACGCTTCCGTGGTTAATCCTCTTCAGCAGCAGGTACCTGCCCATGGTCCAGCCGTAGACCCTTATCCGTGTCTCCCCGATGGACCCCTTCTCCACGGCCACCTCCACGGCCTCTCCGCCACTCAGAACAAGGGCCTCCAAAGTTACCTGGATCGTTGAAGAATCGTAGGCTGCCTTGGATATAGACAGGTGCAGGGCGTCGTCGGCCCAGGCCGTGACGCACTCTTCCGGGCCCCGGTCCACTGTCATCTCCCAGAGGAGCAAGCTGCCGAGCCTGAGGGCGATGGTGCTCCAGTCGGAGTCCGTGGACACCGTGAACTTGAGGATGTAGGCGGACTCAGACGCCCCAGAAACGTTGTGGGGCGTCA
>DATKWY010000240.1:0-2999 GCA_035529295.1 Candidatus Desulfaltia sp.
ATGAGGGTGGCCTTAACGGTCTCCTCGGCGGAGTCCAGGACAGGCTCCTCAGCCCTGGGCGGCCCCGGCTCGGCGACACCCCCCTGTCGCAGAGGCTCCACGGGCCTGGCGTCCACCTCAACCGGCTTACGTGGGGTTGTGTCTTCCTCATAGCTGTGGTACTCCTCGGCGCTTACCTGCCCGAAGCCTATGAGGTCGCTGATGGCTCGGCTCTTAGCCCTAGTGTGGGCCGTGGCCCTGGTGTCGTGCTCACTCTTGCCGCCCTTCTCGGTGGATGTGCAGCTGCCCTCACCGTCCTGAGAGACGCCGTTGGGGGCCGTGGCCTTCACGGTGTAGTGCCACGTGTAGCTACCGTCCGGGTGAGACTCCTTGTACTTCTCTACTATCTCGGTGCTGACCCCGTAGAACTTGGCCAGCTTACGGAAGGCCGACTTGCGGGGCGCGTCCACAAGCTCCGTGACCCATTTCCCGTCCACCTGACGTTTGACGGGTATCCGGGCGTAGTCTGACTCCTGGACCACCACGCCGTCCTTGACGATGCGTCTGTCGTAGGGTACTAGGATTGCCTGGCAGAGCTCTAGGTAGGCGTGATACGCCCGCTTGGCGGCCTTCGGGTCCAGTAATGGTAGCAGTTCACTGCCCTGAGGAGACCTAACGGCTTCCTTGACGGCCAGGCTACGGGCCTCGGCGGAGGCTGGCTCCGTCATGATGGGGCCTCCTCAGCCTTGACACACTTGCCTTCATGGTAGTATGGGCAGCGGGTTCCGTCCAGGAGCACGCAGTAATCCTTGAAGGCCGGCGGGCACGTCCTCAACCTGTCCACGGCTCCTCACCATTCCTGAAGCTTAGGTACCCCAACGCCATGCCTACTAGGAGCCCTAACTCTAAGGGTAGGATCTGCCTTGTTAGGGCGGTCTCTGGGGCCGCTGCCCACAGGGTGGCCAAGCTTCCCAATGTTGCCCAGAATGTGGCCCCGGTGACGCTTCGGAAGGCTTCTCGGTGGCCGGCCAGGGCTTCGCGTAGTCGCTTCATATCTCGGCCTCCGGCTTCAAGTCTCCAGCCATTATGGCCCGAATAAGAGTGGTGACGAGCATTTTCCGGTGAGTGTCCAGGTCCCGCTTCAATATCTTCGCGGCCTTGTGGGGCTGGCTCTTGATGGCCTGGATTATGAGGGCGTCCGCGTTACCGTTACAGCTCTGGATGCCTCCACTGGCCCACCGCTGAATAGTACGCTGGCTAACCATGAGCCTGGCCGCCAGTACCTTTGACGCCTCGTCGGGGCTCTTCTCCTCCTCTGCGAGCCTCCCCTGGATCTCCTCTAAGCATATCTGGACAAGCCTGTAACGGGCCTCCCGGCTCGTGTACTCAGCCAGGGTAGCCAAGCCTTCCAAAGCTAATCCTAGGCCTCCTTCAGCTGGATGAATGGCAATGAAGCCTGGTCAGGGTGCTCGATGCCCAGCCTCAGAGACTCAGCTAAAGTCCCGCTCCTCCCATCCGGCAGCTGCAATACGATGTTGGCGGTGAACTCCTCAACCAGGTCGGTGATGCCCAGCCTGACGGACTGGATCCTGCGCTCCAAGTAGTCGTAGAAGAACCGCCACCCCACCTCAGGCAGAGGCTTGGCTGGACCCCGCTTCATCTCCTGGTAGACCTGGGGGACCTCCAGCTTGAAGTGGACGACCCGCTTCAGGCTCCCGTCAACGGTGTCCAGGACCATCTCGATGAGCACCATGTCGGCGCCGTCCCTCTTCACCAATGCGTAGTCCAGGCCTGCCTCGGTGAGGAGGCCGGCCACCATGCCCTTGAGCTTGTCCACTTCCTTCCTGGTGGCGTAGCCTGGGATGGTCCTCAGCTGCCTAGAGCTGAGAATGATCTTTCTCTGGATCATGGTTGATCTCCCTCAGCTACTCAGCCTTCTCGGGGACGCCTAGCAGCCACCTCAAGGCCTGCCTCCTGGTGGTTACCTTGGCCCCGGCTCTTCCAGCCCTAACCATAGCATCTAAACCACCCAGAAGCCCCAGAACCACACCGACCACATACCCCAGAAACACGTAGACGATGGGGTCGTTCACTGAGCAACCTCCACGTGTGCATCATCCTCTTTACCATCCGGGCCTGCAGGTGCTAAGGGTTCTCTGTTAAACCTCCTCATGGAGGCCACCTCGCGAAGGATAAGTCCCATACCCTGACGGATCGCCTCGCTTCGTGATGGGTAGTACCCCTTGATGGCGGCGTCGAACCGGTCAAGATACCCGACTGGAACCATCAGCCAGACGCGGCTGCTCCGGGATCTAACTGTCTCATGCAAAACTGACACAAGTCTATGGTGGCTCATGGATTCGATAAACACAGAGCCATATTGGAATACCCCATTCTATACACCATTATACGCACAGAGGGGCTTAAATTAGCCTCGGAAAATTCATGGAAACGGTAATGTCTCTTCAGATACTGGGCTGATTTAACTGAATAAAAACAAATGTGGAAAGGAGGGGTTATCGCGGACATCAGAAATGTATCAGACAGGGTGATTGGTTACTTTAAAGAATCCATGATGACCTCACTGTTCATGTAATTTTATTGCACGGTATTAAGAGCCAGGTTCACGCGACCCCACCATAATTACCGGCGTTCACCTTTTACCTAAAAACCAGAGGCTTCCATTGAAGACACGCCGAGAGTGCCCCTCCTTAAGCACCCAGTAACATAGGGGCATTACACGGGTTCGGCGCGTCTTCACCTTGACCGGGGTGTGTGGGTCGTGAAGAAGCTTAAGAGAGTGGTGCTACTGGTGCCGGAGAGCTTCCTGGACCTGTTCGACAGGAAGACTAAGGGGATCTACGCTAGCCGTAATGAAGCAATAAGGGCGGGGATGAAGCTAATCATGGATGCTGATAACAAAGAGTAGAACTAGCTTAAGGTCCTCTATGATGGAGGATGCCTAACGGCGATAATACTGGGCTCATGATGTTCAGAGTACTACCTCGCAATCCGTGCGA
>DATKWY010000241.1:0-2215 GCA_035529295.1 Candidatus Desulfaltia sp.
GATCTCGCTCGCTGCCACCTTCTCTCCCTGGGCCCTTCTGTGGCACCACAGGGCCTGGATGGCTGCGCCGTACGCGGCTCCTTCCTCCTCGTGGAGTGTGACGACGTCCGCGTCGAAGACGTCGGCGGCAACCCTCCTCCACGCCCTGTTCCGTGCTCCGCCGCCTGTGAGCCTGATCTCCGTGGGGTTCATCCCTAGCTCCCTGAGCCTGTTGAGGCCGTAGTTTAGGCCGAGGGTGACTCCCTCCACGGTGGCTCTTGTGATGTGCTTGGGGTCATAGTTCTGAGGCGTCATCCCGTATAGGACGCCTTTTCCGTCGGGTAGGTTGGGGGTCCTCTCTCCTGTCAGGTATGGCAGGAACAAGAGGCCATCCGAGCCAACTGGTGCGCCCTCCACGGCCTCCTCCAGCTCCCCGTAGCTGAGGTTGAAGGCCTTGCGGGCCAGGTCCGTGGCCACGGTGACGTTCATGGTGCACACCAGGGGCAGCCAGTGGTTGGTGGAGTCGCAGAAGGCCGCTACCTCTCCCAGGGGGTCAACGACGGGCTTCTCCGAGAAAGCGTATATGGTGCCCGAGGTGCCCAGACTGACGGTAACGACTCCAGGCCTGGTGTTGCCGGTGCCTATGGCCCCCATCATGTTGTCCCCGCCCCCCGCCGAGACCAACACATCCTGGCTTAGCCCCAGCTCCTCTGAGGCCTCGGCTGAGAGGCGCCCCACGGGCTCATCGGAGGGCCTCAGCCTTGGAAGCTTCTCTATGAGCCCCGGGTCGACGGCGTCCACCACCTCCCTCCTCCACCTGCGGCTCCTCACGTCCATGAGGGCGGTGCCGGAGGCGTCCCCGTACTCCATGGACCTGGCCCCCGTGAGCCTGTAGTTCAGGTAGTCGTGGGGCAGCAGGACAGTGGCCAGCCTGCGGTAGTTCTCCGGCTCATGTTGCTTGAGCCAGAGAACCTTGGAGGCCGTGAAACCCGGAGGTATCCCGTTGCCTATGAGGTCGATGACCGCCTCAAGTCCGCCCAGCTTCTCCATCAGGGCCTGGGCCTCGGCCGCTGTGCTGGTGTCGTTCCACAGCTTCGCGGGCCTGATCACCCGGCCGTCCCCGTCCAGCGGCACCAGGCCGTGCTGCTGCCCCGAGACCCCGATGGCCCTCACCTTGGATGCGTCCACCTTGGGGTCCATGAGGCACTCCTTTATGGATTCCAAGGTGGTAAGCCACCAGTCCTCCGGGCGCTGCTCCATGTGGCCCAGGGGCAGGCCCCCGAGCAGGGTGTGGGGCCTTGACGCCTTGCTGATCACGGCCCCCGTGGAGTCCATCACCAGCGCCCTGGTGCTCTGGGTGCCGCTGTCCACGCCTATGTAGAGGTCCATCGTTGATGATTACTCGGCTGAAGCAGATAAAACACTTCCAAGCGGCGTCGAATCTAAATAACTTCGAGGATTAGTCAAACCGATGCATATGCGCGCGACCCTTGATGAGATAGAGCTGCCCGAGTTCAAGGAGCCCACCGTGGAGCCCCGGGTACCCAGGGAGACCTACGCGGAGAGGATGAGCAGGCTCTTCGAGAGGGCCGATGAGGAGGGCTTCAACGCCCTGGTGGTCTACGGTGACAGGGAGCACGGCGCCAACCTGGCCTACCTCACAGGCTACGACCCACGGTTCGAGGAGTCCATGCTGGTCCTGGACGTGGCAGCGAGGTCGGCGTCCCTGGTGATGGGCCACGAAGGCCTAGGCTACTTCCCCGTCTCCCCAGTCAAGGAGCAGCTGAGGCCTGTGCTCTACCCCAGCTTCAGCCTCATGGGCCAGGACAGGAGCACAACCCGGCCCCTCAGGGAGATACTCCTTGAGGCGGGCGTCTCGGAGGGGGACAGGGTGGGAGTCATCGGCTGGAAGTACTTCACGGAGGAGGAGGCCGATCATCCAGGCCACTGGCTAGAGATCCCCAGCTTCCTCGCCGACGCCGTCAGGGACGTCGCCGGCCACGGCAACGTGGTGAACGCCAACAGCCTCACCATGCACCCCACGGAGGGGCTCAGGGCCGTGAACGAGGTGGACCAGCTGGCCTGGTACGAGTACGCGTCCAGCCACACGAGCCAAGCCGTCCGCAACGTGGTGTTCGGCCTCAGGCCCGGCATGACCGAGTACCAGGCCGTGGAGCTCATGCGGGTCAAGGGCATACCGTTGAACTGTCACCTCATGCTCAGCAGCGGCCCCCGG
>DATKWY010000242.1:0-2397 GCA_035529295.1 Candidatus Desulfaltia sp.
CCCCCGGGGCTCCAGAGGGGGTCCCACCAGTGAGGCCTCCACCACACGTCCAGGGCGGCCCCAGCCAGCCGGCCCTCACGCAGAGCCTTGTAGAGAGGCTCCTCCTGGATGATGGCGGCGCGAGCCACGTTCACGATATAGGCCGTAGGCTTCATGACAGCCAGCTCCCCCTCCCCGATCATGCCCCGCGTCTCCGGGGTCAGGGGCACCGTCACCACCACAAAGTCCGACTCAGCCAGCACACAGCGGAGGTCCCCCGGCGTGCCCAGGAACTCCAGACCCAGGGACTCCTTCAGCTCCGGGTCCGGGTGCCTCTTCACCCCAAGAATCTTCATGTCGAATACGGCCAGCCGCTTAGCCACCTCCACCCCTATGCTGCCCAGGCCGATGATCCCAGCCTTCTTTCCGCTGAGGAGAACCCCCGGAATGCGGTCAGGTCCCTCCAGAAACCTGTTAGCCCTCGGCACCACCCGCTTCGCCAGGGCCAGGACCAGGGCCACGGCGCCCTCCGCCAGAGGCACCGGGTTCGAACCCGAGGTGTTGGCCACCCACACGTCGGGGCCCAAGGCGTCGAAGGGCATGTCATCCACCCCGGCCCCCGTCTTCTGGAGCAGCCTCAGCCGGGTGGCGGCCTCAGCCACAGAGGCTGAGAGCCTGGTGGAGACGATGACCTCCACGTCCCCAGCCAACTGGATCAACTCCTCGTCGGTGCCCGTCTCAGGCTTCACCACCTCAACGTCTCCGGGTAAGAGCTTCCTGATCCTCTCCGCCAGGCTGGGGCTGACAACTAGAACCTTCAAAGACATCATGGTATCATGCCGGCCGCGTTATTTATTGTCTAGGATAAGCCCAGATGGAAACGCTATATTTGAGGGCGTGTCACTCCACTACCCATGAAGTTCAACTCAAGGAGATCACCCGTCTACGCCACCCACGGCATGGTGGCCAGCAGCCAGCCCCTCGCATCCATGGCCGGACTAAGCATACTCCAGCAAGGCGGAAACGCCGCCGACGCCGCCGTGGCCGTCGCCGCCGCCCTCAACGTCACCGAGCCCACCAGCACCGGCATAGGAGGCGACTGCTTCTGCATATTCTACGACGCCAAGTCTCGACGGGTCAAGGGCCTCAACGGCAGCGGCCGCGCCCCCACAGCCCTCAGCATAGAGTACCTCGCAGACCAGGGGATCACCGAGCTACCCCGCTTCAGCGTCCACACAGTCACCGTGCCTGGGGCCGCCGCCGGCTGGGCGGACACCATAGACAGGTTCGGAACCATGACCATGCACCAGGTGCTGGCCCCAGCCATAGACCTCGCCGAGAAGGGGTTCCCCGTCAGCCCCATCACCGCCCGCTCCTGGGACCGGGGCATACCCCAGCTCAGGAACGGGCCCCACGGCGACCAGCTGCTCATAGATGGCAGGGCCCCCAGGGCCGGGGAGATCATGAGGAACCCCAACCTTGCCCTCACCTTCCATGAGCTGGCCGAGCACGGCAAAGCCGGCTTCTACGAGGGCTGGGTAGCCGAGGAGATAGTCAGGGTGCTGGGCGGCATGGGCGGCACCATGACCCTCGGCAACCTCAAGAACCACAGGACCACATACCCCGACCCAGTGTCCACCAACTACAAGGGCCTGGACGTCTGGGAGATGCCCCCCAACGGCCAAGGCATCACGGCCCTCATAGCCCTCAACATACTGGAGGAGACCAGCTTCACGGGCGTCCCCCACGCCTCGGCCAAGCACCTCCACACCCTCATCGAGGCCATGCGGATCGCCTTCGCGGACACCCGGTGGTACGTGGCCGACCCCGACGTAGTCCACGTCTCAATAAAGGAGCTCATCAGCAAAGAATACGCGGCCGAGCGGCGGAAGCTCCTGAACCCGGAGAGAGCCTCCGTGGACGTCCATAGGGGCTCGCCCGTGGCGGGCAGCGACACCGTCTACTTCTGCGCAGTGGACGGCGAAGGAAACGCCTGCAGCTTCATCAACAGCAACTACAACGGGTTCGGCACCGGCATCATCCCCCGCGGCTGCGGCTTCACCCTCCAGAACCGGGGCAGCGGCTTCAGCCTCGACCCAGCCCACCCCAACAGGCTGGAGCCCAGCAAGCGGCCCTACCACACCATCATCCCCGGCCTGGCCACCCTGGACGGCGACCTGTACGCCCCCTTCGGCGTCATGGGCGGCTTCATGCAGCCCCAGGGCCACGTCCAGGTAATCGTCAACATGGTGGACTACGGCATGAACCCCCAGGAGGCCCTGGACGCCCCACGGTTCTGCATCCTGAACGGCACCGCCGGAGGCAAGGTCAGCCTAGAGGACGAGGTAGACATCCAGGTCATGAGCCAGCTGGCTATCATGGGCCACGAGGTGGTGCCATGCAGCGGCTGGGCCCGCG
>DATKWY010000243.1:0-3749 GCA_035529295.1 Candidatus Desulfaltia sp.
GGCGTCCTTCACCTGGCGGCGGCCTGCCTGTCCCCGCAGCTGTTTGAACATCTCCACCACCATGGCCGCGCCGGTAGCGCCCACCGGGTGGCCCTTGGCCTTCAAGCCGCCGTCAGGGTTTACGGGCTTATCGCCACAGAGGCTTGTCCTGCCCTCCACGGCGGCCACGCCGCCCTGGCCCTTGGGGAAGAATCCCAGGTCCTCCGTGGCCATCAGCTCGGCTATGGTGAAGCAGTCGTGGACGCATGCTACGTCCACATTCTTAACCCCCACCCCGGCCATCCTGTAGGCCTGACGCGAGGCCAGTGTCGTTGCCTTCAGCGTGGTCAAGTCCTCCCTGTCGTGTATGGCCATGGTGTCCGAGGCCTGGCCCAGGCCGAGAAGCTTCACCGGCGTATCAGTGTACTTGTGGGCCACCTCCTCGGCGGCCAGCACGACCACGGCGGCCCCGTCGGATATGGGGCAACAGTCGAATAGGCGCAGGGGTGAGGCCACCACCGGGTTCAGCTCTGATCTGAGGAACTCCAGCTCGTCTCTGAACCGGAGCCCCTTGCGCTCTCCCAGCTTCCCCGCGATCTCCATTATGGTCTCTTGGTACTGGGCCTTCTCGTTCAGGGCCCCGTTCACGTGGTTCTTCACGGCTATGGCCGCCAGCTGCTCCCACGTGCTGCCGTGCTTTCTGAAGTGGGCGTCGGCCATGGCCGCGTACAGCCCGGGGAAGGTGAACCCCATGGCTGCCTCGTAGCTGGCGTCCGCGGCCAATGCCAGGGTGTCCGTCACCTGACCCGTGTCCAGGTTCCTCATCTTCTCCACGCCCCCCACCAGCACCACGTCGTACAGGCCCGAGGCCACTGCCAGGGCCCCCACGTTGACGGCGGCCCCGCTGCTGGCGCAGGCCGTCTCTATCCGGGTGGCGGGTATGGGGTTGACGCCCAGCCAGTCGGCCATGAGGGCCGAGGTGTGAGCCTGGCGCTCGAACATGTCGCTGCTGAAGTACCCCAGGTAGAGGGCCTCGGCGTCGCCCAGAGTGAAGCCCTTGTCCACAGAGGCGGCGGCCTCCAGGGCGGCCTCCACGAAGATCTCCCGGCCCTGCTTATCGGCGTGGAGCTTGTGGTGGAAGCGGGTCATCCCGGCCCCCACAACGCAGACGTTTCGGTGAAGGGACAATTTTATCAGTTCGGCCCTTGGTTTTGCCGATATTAAAACTTGTGACGAACACGCGTTCGACCATTGTCGTACACTTATCCTTGTTTCAGTGTACGCTCCAACATTATTCAGGTCATTAAAGTATTTATAGTAAGTTCATGACTATTTATTGGCTGGAAAAGGTTAAAAGATGATACCAGTTTTTTCAAACAGGTGTAATGTTTGAGTATAGCTTTCGTACTCATTAATACAGACCTTGGTGAGGGCACCGACGTCGAGAAGGCCCTGGGAGAGATCCCTGAAGTGAAGGAAGTTCACGGGGTCTACGGGGTCTACGACTTCGTCGTTCGCCTTGAGGCTGATACCATGCAGAAGCTCAAGGACGTGATAACGACCAAAATCAGGCGTCTCAACCACGTCAGGTCTACCCTGACCATGATCGTGGTGGACTAGTCCTCACCTTTTACTACCCCTTTCTTGGGTGGAGCTATAGGTAGCCCAAGCTCTTCATCTTCCCTAGAACCTTCTCTGCGCTCTCCTCCACCGTCTCCTTGTCAGTGTCCAGGATGAGCTCCGGGTTCTCAGGCTCCTCGTAGGGGTCGTCCACCCCGGTGAAGCCCTTGATCTCCCCGGCCATGGCCTTCCTGTACATGCCCTTGATGTCCCGCTTCATGCACTCCTCCAGGCTGCACCGGACGTAGACCTCCATCAAGCTGCCTATCTCCTCCCGGGTGAGCTGCCTCCTCTCCCTGTAGGGGGAGACGAAGGTGGCCAACACTATCACGTCGTTGCGGGTGAGAAGCTTGGCCACGAAGGTGACCCGTTTGATGTTCTCGTCCCTGTCCTTCTTGCTGAACCCCAGGTCGCTGGTGAGGCCCTTCCTGACGGTGTCGCCGTCCAGGCGCTCCACCTTGAGGCCCTGCTTCTTCAGTGTCTCCGCGACCCTGTCCGCGACTGTGGTTTTTCCGCTACACGGCAGCCCCGTGAACCAGACTGTGACTCCCTTGCTCATCTCGGCTTCTCCTGAATCCCCTATCTAAGTCTTATTCTATCTATATGCTTTCCTAGAACCTGAGGACATCCCAGGCCACGTATAGCAACTGCTTAAGATGCCTGGTCTGTATCCTACGCCTGCCAACCTTCCTCTCGGCCACAGTGATAGAGACACCCTTTACCCTTGCGCCGTTTTTTGCCGCCTCCAAGACGAAGGTGCCGCAGAGGCACGATCCGTGAAGCCTCATCTTGTCAACTGTCTCCTTTCTGATGGCCCTGAACCCTGTACTGGCGTCCCCCACCGGCACCCTGAGGCTCGTCACCCAGGTGATCACCTTCTCGCTGAGGTGGGGGAAGCTGGGGCGAACACCCATCACAAGATCCGCCTCTCCGACGATTATAGGCTGGACAAGCCTGGGTATGTCCTCGGGGCTGTGCTGGCCGTCGGCGTCCAGGGTGACAATTATGTCTCCCCCCGCCTCGCGGAGCCCCGTCTCCACGGCCTTCAGGACCCCCATGTTCTTGGGCAACCTGATTACCCTGGCCCCCGCAGCCTCGGCTTTGACAGCCGTGTCGTCGCCGCTGCCGTCGTCCACCACCAGCACCTCGTCCACGTAAGAGAGGCACCCCTGCACGACTTCCCCTATGGTCTTCTCCTCGTAGAATGCCGGGATGACCGCTGAGACCTTTGGCTTCTCGGCGGCCCCCGCGCTCAACGCATCACCCTTGCTTCAGGCGGTACCTGATGAGCTGCTTCACGCCTTCCCTGACCGTCCAGTCGTTGACAAACCCGAGCTTGTCTCTGATCTTCTTCAGGTCGTAGCTGAACTTCTTGGTCTCGCCTTGCCTTGGCGGCTTGTTCACTGCCTCTGCCTCTTTCCCCGCCTCCTTAGCTAGCTCCTCCTTCACTATCTCGACGAGTATGTTTATGGTGAGGGTCTCGCCCCCCACGTTGAAGGTCTCGCCCCCTATGCCGGGGGTGGTGAGGCTGAGCATCATGGCCTTGGTGATGTCCTGGACGTGGACGAAGTCTCTGCTGTACTCTCCGTCCCCGTAGACGGTGAGAGGCTCTCCGCCCACGGCCTGGCTCACGAACTTGGGTATCACCGTGTCCCACCGGGTGAATACGCCCACGCCGTAGATGTTGCCGAACCTGAGGTTCACCGTCTCTATCCCGTAGTTGTCCCAGTAGGTGTTGATGATCTGCTCACCGGAGACCTTGGTGATGCCGTAGAGGTTCAGCGGTCTCAGGGGGTGGTCCTCGGTCACTGGCATCCTTATGGGCACCCCGTAGGTGGCGGCGCTGGAGCAGAACACGACTCGCTTGATGTCCAGCTTCCTGGCGGCCTCCATGACGCAGTGAGTCCCGTACACGTTCACAGAGACTGCTTCCTCCGGGTTATCCCTGCACCTAACCAGTCCCGGCAGGGCGGCCAGATGTGCCACGGCGTCGCAGCCCCTCCACTTCTCCTCCAGCAGCTTCTGGTCGCGGATGTCCCCCACCAGCAGCCCGGCTTTACCTCCCAGCTTGCTGCCCTTCAGGTGCCCGTAGTCGCCTAGGCTCTGGTTGTCCACGGAAACCACGGTGTCTTCCCGCTCAACCAGCTTCG
>DATKWY010000244.1:0-3158 GCA_035529295.1 Candidatus Desulfaltia sp.
AAACCCGGCCCCAAAATCACATCAACCACTGCGCCATGGAGAGCCTGATGTGAAAAAACGTAGGGGGGTATCACTTAATGGCGAATATTTTTATTATTATATGGATGCCCGACCCTGACAGAGCCGACGAGACCCAGCACAGCCAAACCAACCCACAATCCAAATCTTCTCAACACTTTCAGATCGTGGGCGCTCGGTCTGTACGCCTGTAACCCTCCTCAAACATACTCGGCTACCATCTGATGATGACGCCGAGGAACACAGGTTTCAGCTGGTTCCTCCGCGTTCCTCTAATACAAACCAAGAGCATCATACGCTGAGCCTGGATGAACCAAAAGAAGAGCAAGCCAAAGAATCAACAAAACAAGTCACATAACAAGCTCATAATCTCCGAGAAGGACTGTCTCAAGGAGTTTTACAGGAAGATATCCTGAGCCCGCAGGCTGTTTGAGATGGTTTAATAACGATAATATTCAGCATACGAGTATGCAGTTCGGAGTCTACATCAGGCCCGTCACGACCTACGAAAACATGCTTACGCTAGCCAGGGCAGCCGAGAGCCTCGGCTACTACGGCGTCTTCCTCAACGACCACGTCGAGGGGCTCTCAGGGGACAGGAAGGAGCCCTACCTGGAGGCCTGGACCGCCATGGCCGGCCTGGGGGTGCAGACCAACAGGATACGCCTCGGACACATAACCCTCTTCAACGGCCTCAGGAACCCGGCCTACCTGGCCAAATCCGTGGCCACCCTGGACAACATGACGGGGGGCCGATACGAGCTCATCCTGGGCGCCGGCTGGAACTTACCCGAGTACGAGGGATACGACCTCATGGAGAAGGGCAGAGGCATGCCCCCGGCGGGTGAGCGGGTGGAGCGTCTGAAGGAGTCCGTGGAGATACTGGAGGGGATGCTCCACAACGAGGTCTTCAGCTACGAGGGCAAGTACTGGAGGCTCAAGGAGGCCGTCAACGTCCCCCAGCCGGTTCAGAGGCCGTTCAGGGTCAGCGTGGGGGCCAGGCAGCCCAGGCTCATCAGGATCACGGCCAAGTACGCTGACGGCATCAACGCCTCAGGAAACCTGAAGAACATACGGGAAATCCTGGGCAACTACCACCCAGCCCTCGAGGCATACGGCAAGACCGTCGACGACGTATTCATCAGCGGCTTCGCCCCCAGCGTCCCCCTCATGAAAGACGACGCGGAGTACGAGGACACGTTGAGAAAGTGGGCTGAGAGGGGCACCGACCCAGAGGAGGCGCGAGCCAACGACTTCATAGGCACTCCGGAGGTGCTCGTGGGGAAGTGGAGGGATGCCGCGGACATGGGTATGAAGATGAGCATCATCAACGTGCGCCCAGGTAAGACCCTCCAGGACAACATAGAGATGCTGGCCTGGTTCAGGGACGCGGTAGTAACCCAGCTATAAAACCCACAATTTTACCTTTATAATGCTAATAGAGCCTAAAAAGAGTCGCCTGAGCCTCTTTCACACCATTTAGTATAGCCCAGGCAAGTGAAATCCTGTTCAGCGCCAGTATCATTTTTTAGGCAGGCACCTCTACAAGTGCTGAGATGGACTTAGAGTCACAGCTCCGAGAGTTCTTCGGAGAAGCCGAGAAACGGGTGGCGCTGGTGGGTGTCGGCAACCCCCTCAGGGGAGACGACGGCGTAGGGGTGAAGATCATTGAGCTCCTCGAGGAGGCCGCCCTAGAGAACGTAATGCTGCTGAACACGGAGACTGTGCCCGAGGCCTTCACGGGGAAGGTGGCGGAGCATAAGCCCACCCATGTGCTGCTTCTGGACGCCGCCAACTTCCGGGGTGAGCTCGGCGACGTGAAGCTCATAGAGTCGTCGAAGATAGGTGGCCAGGCGATATCCACTCACAGCCTGCCTCTTACCATATTCATAAGCTACATCGAGAAGATGCTGGGCGCCAAGGTGCTGCTGCTGGGCGTCCAGCCCAGGAACATCGAGTTCTTCACCGAGATGAGCCCAGAGGTAGAGAGGACAGCCGAAGAAATCGCAGCCCTGCTGCGTAAAATACTAGAATGAAGGGAAATTTACTCTTCCTTCTTCGGCGGAGCCTTGGGTTGGGGCGGCGTCCTGTCGAAGTTGAGGATGGCGTCCTCCTTCTTCAGGACCGCCAATTCGTACGCTGTTGTGAGCCACAGTGCGTCCCTGGGGCAGACCTCCTCGCACTGCTGGCAGAAAAGGCATTTGCCCAGATCCACAGTGATGCCCGTGCACTTGGGGCCGGGGCCCCCCTTCAGGGTTATGGCGAAGCTGGGGCATATCCTGGCACAGAGGGCGCAGCCTATGCATTTGTCTCCGTCGTACTCGTGCTTGCCACGTAGGCCCTCCGGAGGCTCCAGCTTCTCGAAGGGGTATATGAGGGTCGCCGGCTTCTTGAACAGGCTTCTCAGCAGCTCTCGCTCCATGGCCATCTTAGATCACTCCCGATATGGCCACCACGGCCATCACCTGCAGCACCGCCAGGGGCACCAGGTACCTCCACGCCCCTTGGACAAGCTGGTCTATCCTGAGCCTGGCGAAGAGGACGCTCAGGTTGCTGAGGATGAAGACGCAGAAGGTGGTCTTGATTATGAACCAGACCACCGGGGGCAGTACTGGTCCCGCGGGTCCGCCCAGGAACAGGCTAGTCAGCAGGGCTGCCGCCAGAACCATCTTTATGTCGCGCCCGGTGTTAAGGAGGGCCAGCTTCTTGCCGCTGTACTCCACCTGCCAGCCGTGGACGATCTCCGTCTCGGCCTCGCTCATGTCGAAGGGCCTCATCTCCAGCTCCGCCAGGAGGCATACTGTGTAGATGACTGCCCCTATGAAGAGGACCACCGCCGTCACGATGCCCCATATGTCGGGGGCAGCTAGGAAGGCGCTGAAGCTTGCAGCCTGCCAGTCCACGATCCTGCTTATGCTGAGACTCCGGGCCAGTATGGCAGGGCCTATGGCCACCAATCCTAGGGGTATCTCGTAGGCCAGCATCATGAAGGCCACCCTCGTGGCTCCTATGGCCCCGAAAAGGTTACCGCTGCTCCACCCTGCCAGGAATATGGCGAGGACTGTGATGCTCATGAGGAAGAGCACCATGATGAGGTCGCCCTCGAAACTGGCTACGGCGTCCCAGGCCCAGAGGTTGGT
>DATKWY010000245.1:0-3640 GCA_035529295.1 Candidatus Desulfaltia sp.
TCTTCGTGCTCTGAGTTTCCACTAGATTTTTTTAAACACCTTGTTTTCTGGGCTCCAGAGTCAAAGAGGAAGCACCTCAACGAGAAAAAAGCATGAAGTAAAAGATGGAATTTTTTTTCCGCCTTATCCCGTGCCAGCCGGGATAAGCCACCTAGCAAAGTGGGCCTCCAGCCACTCTCAGCCGCGGCCCTGGTAGCTTATACCGTCCTACATGGTATAAGGCGGAAAAAAAATTCCATCTTTTACTTCATGCTTTTTTCTCATTGAGGTGCTTCCTCTTTGACTCTGAAGCCTAGAAAACAAGGTGTTTAAAAAACTCTAGTGGAAACTCAGAGCACGAAGAGACTAGAGCCTGCTGTATCCTCCCCATTAAATACCTGACGAGAGGAATTCTTCTAGGTTACAATATGTTTCCTAGGGACCTATGCGCTGACTTGGCCTTCATCAACGGGAAAGTTATAACGGTTGACAACGAGGGCACGGTGGCCGAGGCCGTCGCCGTCAAGGGGGGTAAGATTCTCAGAGTCGGCTCCAACGAGAGCGTGTTGGAGGTGGTGGGCGAGTCCACGGACCTCCACGACCTCAAGGGCCTCACGGTGCTACCCGGCCTCATAGACAGCCACATGCACCCAGGAGGCAGCTGGGGCGCCTACCTGGTGAGAGGCGTCGCCTGCGGCCCAGACTTTACCAGCGTAGACGAGATGCTGGAGGCCGTGAGGCGGAAAGCTGAGGAAACTCCACCGGGAAACTGGATACTGGGGTACAGCATGGACGACGTCAGGATGGGCCGGTACCCCACCCTGGAGGAGCTGGACGAGGCCACCCCCCGCAACCCCCTATACATACAGCGGAGAGACGGCCACAACGGAGTAGCCAACACCCTGGCCCTGAAGGCAGCAGGGATCGGCAGGGACACCCCAGACCCTCCCCACGGCAGGATCGAGCGGGACCCCAACGGTGACCCCGCCGGGCTGCTGAGGGAAACGGCCAAAGACCTGGTCTACCACAGGCTTCCCCCTATCACCGAGGACGAGCTCTACAGGGGCCTCCAGATAGTCATGGACGAGTGCGTGAGTCTGGGCCTCACAAGCATCCACGCCAGCATGGTAGGCCCGGCCGAGTTCAGAGCCATGCAGTGCCTCAGACGTGAAGGAAAGCTCAAGGTGAGGACCGCTGTTCACCTGAGCGGCAGAGACGCCAGCATGGTGGAAGGCGCAGCATCCATGGGGCTTCAGACCCCCTTCGGAGACGAGTGGCTCAAGGTGACGGAGGCCGAGTGGGTCTTCGACACCAGCACCAGCGGAAGGACGGCTGCCTACTACGAGCCCTACGTGGGTGAGCCCGAGAACAAGGGGATGCTACTCTACGACCAGGAGGACATCGAGCGGAGGGTCTGGGAGGCCCACAGCGCCGGGATGAGGGTGGGCCTGGACGGCGTCGGTGACAGGGGCATAGACCGGGCCCTGGACGCCATAGAGAAGGCGCTGAAGAGGAAGCCCTGGCCCGACCACAGGCACAGGATAGAGCACTGCTGCTTCGTGACGCCCCCCATACAGGACAGGCTCCTCGGGCTTGGGGTGATAGACGCCTCAGCCACAGGGTTCCTCCACGACCTGGGGGACGCCTACAAGGCCAACAGGGGCGGGGAGGCCATGAGGCACATGTGGCCCCACAGGACCCTCATCGACAGGGGCATCCCGGCCCCAGGCCACAGCGACGCCAGTATATGCACCCCCAACCCCTGGTACGGAATCTACGGCATGGTGACGAGGAGGACCAGCGGCGGACAGGTGCTCCATGAAGCCGAGGCGGTTACACCCCTGGAGGCCATCAGGGCCTACAGTATCGACGGAGCGTATGCCGCCTTTGAGGAGAACATCAAGGGCAGCATTGAGCCGGGCAAGCTGGCTGACCTCATCGTGGTGGACAGGGACCCGCTTAGCATCGACCACGAGGATCTGAAGAACGTGAAGACGGTTCTCACTGTCATCGACGGAGCGATAGTCTACAAGGCGTGACGCCCCTGGGCTCCGTGCTTCCTTCGTAGTTTCTTTGCTGGGGCGTCAAGAAGCTTCATGGAAGTAAGAGCCGGAGCCTTCTAAGAGTTTAAATGGGGCCGAAGATTACCTGATAAGAGTCTCTCTGGAGCCATGAATCAGGTTCATGGCGTTGCCATTGTTTTTCCTTCCAGCCAGAGAGACTCGCAAAAAATAGTCATGATATAGCCCTTGGTTTAGATCTGTCCCATAAATACTCGTAAAGGTCTTTGGCCCACTTGTGAACCCCTGGGTCGTCGCTGTGGAAACCCCTGTAGTCCATCCTGCCGTCCAGGCCAGGGAA
Source organism: Candidatus Desulfaltia sp. (assembly GCA_035529295.1). Taxonomy (GTDB): domain Archaea; phylum Thermoproteota; class Bathyarchaeia; order TCS64; family TCS64; genus RBG-16-57-9. The sequence continues at coordinate 2,341 of DATKWY010000245.1, forward strand.
ACATATGCCAGCCACCTCTTTCTCCGAGAGGGCCAGGAAGATGTCCACGGACTCCAAGGTTTTGTTCACGAACTGGCCACTTCTCAGCGCCTCCGTGAGGACGGGTCCCCTGTTGAACTCAGGGGGGATAACAATGTTCCTGGGGTCCAGCAGCCTGAACTCAACGCCTCTGCCGAGAGCCTCCTCCCACGTGGGTACAACAGTTATAATGTACCTGTCGGTGAGCCTGAGGACGTACTCCTCCGCGGCCTTGATGGTCTGCTCGACCCTGTGGAATATGACCATGACGTCGTCCGTGTAGACGCTGTTCTCCAGCTCACCTATCCTGGCTATGAACTCCTGGGGTAACCCGGTCAACCTGTGGCTTTTCATGTACTCGCTGTGGGCGCAGGTGAATCGGAAGCCACTGATCTGGGCCAGAGAGAGATCACCGTAGGGGGTGAGGCTGTGGGTTCCATCTGGCTCCTTCAGGGTGAGCCCGATCTCGCCCAGCCGAGATAGGTGGCGGCTGGTCTCTTGGGTTGTCAAGCACAGGTCCCTTGACAGGCTCGTAACGGTGGACGGCTCGTCCCTGAGCCTGTACAGTATCCGCAGCCGGTCCTCGTTACTGAACTCGAAGAACAGGTCGCATAGCTTCTCCATGCTTCTCGCCGTCTACGTTTGATCTTATCTTCCCATCATGGATATTAAAATCCCTGTAACGTACACTAACAGCCCTTATGAAAACCCGTAGACATGTTACACGGGATACCGATGAGACACTCGTTCTCCGTTGAGATGAAATCGAAGACCCACCTACACCAGGTCTCTATACCTAAGGGGGACCACGGTGAGGTGCTGCTTGAGGGTGAGCTGGGGGAGATCAGCGAGATCGAGTTCGTCGAGGGCAGGGTCATGGTGGTGAGAGGCTCCTGCGGGGTTCTGAGGCTCGACGTATGTGAAGAAAGGTTCAACGAGCTCCTCTCAAAGCCGGGAAAGTAGGCTCCATAATTCATCATGAGCGCCCATCATCGGGCTTGAAGATTTCTTATTTACGGAAAACAAGTATCCTTGAAGGGAGTCCAATGGCCTCATCTTCGCTTCAGGAAAAAGCTCAGCAGACGTCTTCAGGCTTCCCCCGGCTGGAGTTCATCGACTTCGCCAGGGGCATAGTCATGGCCATCATGGCGTGGGACCACGTATCCGGCTTCTGGAACCAGTACCACCACGGCGGCGAGGGGATACTGGGCAGGGCCCCACCCTTCATAGACACTACGTGGTTCCTGCTGCGTTTCGTGAGCCACTACTGCGCGCCCATATT
>DATKWY010000246.1:0-3272 GCA_035529295.1 Candidatus Desulfaltia sp.
TATCCACTCAACTTTAATCGAAGCGGAAGATATAAAAAAATGATCAGAGAAACCCCGTCTTTATGGGAGAAACGTATACCTGGTTTAGGTTGGCTTAAAAACATCTCACGTTGCTCGGCTAACACGCGGCTCACTAAAAAATAATAAATTCCTACTACGCCCCCTTATGCCTGTGATATTATGAAGCCCGGAGCAGGTTTCAGGACAGCCGCCCTGACGGCGGCCATTCTACTAGGACTGGTATTGTCTGTCGCCACCATCCAAGCCTACACGACGGTGGTCATCAACGACCCAATCATGAGCCCCCTCCCCACCAGGCCTGAGCCCGTGGTGGCGGGGGGCAGCTTCAACGTGCAGGTGGACGCGGACCAGAGCGCGGCGGGGTGGTCCGCGAGACTCGTGTCAGCCGAAGGAAACATCCCCCTGGCGGCGGCTGGCGCGTCGTATGCGGCGGGTAAGGGCTGGACGGTCACCCTAGATGCGCCCCCCGGCATGGAGTCCGGGCTCTACGGCCTTAATTTTGCCTTCAGCGAGGGCGGCAAGTCTGTGAACGTCACCCAAGTCAGATGCGTCTGGGCTTGGAGCGAGTGGCCCACGGCCCTGAGGTTGACCCAGATAAGCGACATCCACGAGCCCTACGGGAAGGACTTCTTCGCCGTGTTCGCCTACGAGACCAACCTCCTGTACCCGGACATGCTGGTGGTTACCGGCGACACGGTGGACATCGAGAACACTGCGTCGGCGTGGACGAACCTCCAGGGCACCCTGGCGGAGCTGAACCACCCCAGCTACCTCCTGCCGGGGAACCACGACTACTCCGGCGCCAAGGGGGCCCTCTTCAAGAAGTACGGCGGGGCCCACAACTACACGATCACGGTGGGTGACTTCCTGTTCATTGCGCTGAGCTCCGGCTCGGAGGGCTACATCGACATGGGTCAGCTCTCATGGGCCGAGGCCGTCCTGGCCGCCAACCCTGACAAGGTGAAGATCGTGGCCTTCCATCACCCTCTCCTCAGCAGCGAGTACGAGGACGACCAGGGGACGTCCACAGGGGGCGACATCACCGGCAGCTACACGGACATGGAGGCCCTGAGCAGCGCCATGTACTTCAGCTGGCAGGCTAAGATGACGGAGGCCACGGAGCTCCTGAGGCTCATAGAGACATATGATGTGCGCCTCATCCTATCGGGCCACGTCCACAGGGACATGATCTACGTCCTCAACGGCAGCCACTACTTCGTCACCACCACCGCCATAGGCGGCGGGCTGCCCCCCACCAGCTACCACGGGTACAGGCTCATAACCATCGACACCCAGGGCGACGTGGAGCTGGACGAGTACGCCCAGAGCAGACTCTACAGTCCACCCAACAGCGTCCCCATAGGGCTGCTCACCTACGTCTACAAGAACGCCAACGACGGCTCAGGCTCAGCCGTATCGGCTCGCATAGTCAACGGCATGGAGATGAGCGTGGACGACGCCAGGTTGGAGTTCGTCGTCAGCGGTGAGAACTCTGCTGAGGCGTACAGCTTCACGCCGGAGCCCGACTCCTACACGGTGGTCACGACGAGTGAAGGCCACAGGTTTGTGGCCCTGGTGGACGTTCTAGCTGAGTCAGAGTACAGCATAACCCTATCAGCTGAAGACGACGTGGGCGACCCGCGCATCACCCTAGACATGTCCGAGGAATACAAGAAGGGAGAGGACCTTTTAGCCACCATACGCGTCGAGGACGCCGGATGGGGCGTGAAATCAGTCAAGGCCTGGTACAGCATCGGGGCCACCTGGATACCGCTGGACCTTCCTCAGGGGCCCACCATAGTTAGCGGCCAGTGGGACTACATCTACCCCTACGACGAGTACAACGTCACCATCTCCACCGATACTCAGGGAGCTACACCATCAACGTGGCCAGGGCCGGTAGGGGAAGTGACCCTGAAGGTAGAGGCCGAGGACTTCGCCGGAAACAAGGCTGAGACCCAGATCACCGCCACGACCGCCCAGGAGCCCCAAGCCTACACGTTGTCGGTGACCACACAGCCCAGTGGCGTCCAGGTGCTCGTCAACGGCAACCCCAAGACCACCCCATACTCTGAGAGCCTGCCGGAGGGCACTTACGTGGTGGAGGCGTCTCCCTCGGCTACTGTCTCAGGTAAGGAGTACGTCTTCAAGCAGTGGAGCGACGGCAGGACAACCACCTCCAGAGCCGTGACCCTCAACGCCGACGCCTCACTGACCGTGGTCTACGAGGAGAAGCAGACGCCCCAGCCTGAGCCCAGCGGAGGCATCCCTGTCCCGGCGGCCTTCGTCGCCGTCGGCCTGGCGGGGGCCTTTATGGTGGCGAGGAGAGCCAGACGCGGCTAAGCCACTCCCTTTTTTAAAAAAAAAAATTATTGGTTCAACCTCTACATTAGGAGGCTGTTGAAGAGAAGCTTGTAGGTTCCGTGGGTCTGAGCCCTGTGCTGGGGCCTGAACCCGAACAGGACAACCCTGCCGCCGCCCACGCGGGCCACCACCAGAGCGGCTTTACCTGCGAGGTGCTTCTCGCCGTCCAGCCACCCGCTCTCAAGTATCTGGTGGTCCGGGTACCGTGCCACCACCTCGTACCGTTCGCTGTCCACGCAGGCCTTGACGGTGAAGGCCGGGCTGTCCCAGAAGAACAGGAGGGAGTCCTCAGCCATGCCGTACCCCAGCGCGTGACCCATGTCCACGGTGGCGTGGAGCGTCGAAGCCGGGCAGAAGAACTCCTTGCTAGGCAGTCCCTTGAGGGCGTCCCCGATGCTCAGGTTGAAGGCGTCCACGGCGAACATGCTGGACTCGTTGAGGCACACCAGAGTTCCACCCTCCGACACGAACCTCTCCAGGGCGCCCACGCCCTCCTTGTGCAGGCCGCTCCTGTACTCAGGCGGCACCTTGGGCGGCTGGGCCCCCGTCTCCTCGTAGTGCTTCTCCACATCGTCGCCTACTAGTATCCAGGCTGGGTCGCTGGGGAGGACGACGACGTCAAGCCTCTCACGGAGCCCCTCGTCGATGTCCTTGTCCATCAGGGTCTCGTAGGCGAAGCCGAACTGCTCCAGGACCAGACGCGTCCATCCCTCGTCAGCGTTGCCCCCACGGTACCTCTGGTAGAGCCCCACGCGGGGCTTCCTGACCTCATCCGCCTTGGGCTCAACGGACACAGCGTGGAAGGTGACGCCTAGACTTGACGCTGCTTCCTGCAGAAGCTTCCTGTCGTGCGTAACTATGAATGCACCCGCAGGGATGCTCACGTC
>DATKWY010000247.1:0-2052 GCA_035529295.1 Candidatus Desulfaltia sp.
GAGGCCGCGAAGCCCGTCTTCAGGGCCATGACCGGGGGTTAGCTTTTAGCTATAACCCACATATTTTGACACATGAGGAAGACGGCCGCCTTCCTGACCTGCCTCTTCACAGTTCTGTGGCTGGGGCTCCTGGTCCTGCATTCTTCACTCAAACAAGTAGCCCTCTGGCTGTCGCCGAGCCTCGGAGCCGAGCTGTACACCGCAGCCACGGCCTTCTACCTGCTCGCAGCTGACCCCCTCGCCTACGCCGCTGTGGCCCTGCTCTGGCTGGGCATCGCATTTGTCGGGGGGCTCATCGTCAGGAGGCGGGCCGGCGCCGTCCTCACGGTGCTCCTGGTCTGGCTTGTGATGGTGCCGGTGCTCGCCTTGAGCCTCTTTGGGCTGGCTATGAACGTCCAGAGCCTGGTCGAGGCCCAGCAGGGCGACAGCCCACTATCAGTGATCCCGCCCATCCCCCCCGGGATGACCGTCACAGGGCTCCTGGAGACCCCCATAGTGGGGGAGGTGGTGAACCGGATGATGAGTGGGGGCCCAGAGAACCTGAACCCGGAACAAGCCATGGACATGCTCGCCGAGACGGCTTACAGCATGGGGGCCGCTGTACTCTTGAGGCCGCTGCTCATAGTTGCTGGGGCCCTCCTGGGGGTGGAGGCCGGCCGGATATTGGAGACCCGGGGAGGAGAGCTGCTGCCGCGGAGCCTCTCCAGGGGTAGCCTAAGCACACTCATAGTGTTGGCTGCGGTGTTCACTGCAGGGGTCACGCCGTCAGCCGCCCAGATCATCGACACAAGTGACGGCATCTACGTGGAGAACGTGCTGGGGCTAATGGACAAACAGGGGCGGGCCCTGATGCTGGACGCCTTCGTCGCCACAGCGGGCACCAGGATGGGCCACAGTAACATGGTGGCGCACCTGATGGTGGTTCAGAGGATGAACCTAGACCCACTTGTAGCGGCCATGAACCTGCCCGAGGGCTTGGACGCAGGTTCCTTCGTCAACTTGATCCCAAGCACCCTGCTGGTATCAGTGTACGTGGATACGTCGGTGAGCGAGGCCCGTGACGACGCCGCCGCCCTTAACAGGGAGACCGCTGAAGCCTACGGAATAGAGGTTCACAGTCTGGGGGCCTTCCCGGTCCCCGAAATGGAGTTCAGCGGCACAGTCCTACCCTCGCTCACAGTAGCGATAGGGTACTCGGACAGCGGCCTAGAGGAGCTGGCGCCTGAACTCATGACGGAGTTCACGGATAGAGGGGGGCTGGCTCAAGTCATCTCTGAGGCTCTGTCCAGCGGCGCCCTGGTCCCTGGCGCCACGGGGGGCTCCCCCGAGACCACGGTCCTGGTGGTGGGGCGCGTCAACGTCGGGCCCCTTTTAGAGAGGATAAGCATACCTGCCTACCCTGCGGAGCTTGAAGAACCCCTCAACATGGTCAAGGCGGAGTCCCTGCAGGTGGCCCTGGGGGCTCACATCTGGGACGAGGGCGTACAGCCTCAGGGGGTAGGCTTCTCATTGGATCTCCTGGAGCTGCTGGGCCAGCAGAGTGTGAGCTTCAGCCAGTCCTCGGACCTCAGCTTCATCACCCTGGTCGCCCCCAACAACACCCGGCCCGGGGACCTGACTCCAAACGTCGCCGTGTGCACCAACCAGCCCGAGGACTCGTACGTACTCAGCCTCTACGTCCACCTCCTCAAGGGGCTGGGGATAAATGAGATAACCCACGACCCCAGCCCGGGGGCGGAGGCCTTGAGGGTGTCCACCAGCCTACCTCTGCCCCCCAGAGTCGTCTTGGAGAAGACCCTGAGCAGCCTCAATGCCGCAGTGGGTCAGGCCTTCACCGTCACGGTGACTGCCACCAACCGGGGAAGCCAGCCTGTGCAGGACCTTAAAGTATCGGATAAAAGCCTGGTCAGCACATACGGTAAAAGCGTCAAGGTGGAGGGCGAGACCGAGAAGAGACAGGATACGCTGGGGCCGGGCCAGTCCACCTCTATCATCTACACGGTGAAACCGGAAAATCCAGGAGTGTACACGCTGAGGCCCGCCACGGCCACC
>DATKWY010000248.1:0-4764 GCA_035529295.1 Candidatus Desulfaltia sp.
CGAGCCGGCTATTACGCTCCAATATTTCTTCAGACATTACTTTCACTGCATCATTTAACTTATAAAGGGATGAGTAACCTGAAATAAGATTCCGCGACGTGCCCGAGGGGATAGAATTTGAAGAAAGGACTAAACGAGGTATGCTACGGCTTTTTCAGCACGCTGGCGAACCCTACAAGGCTCGCCATATTAGAGAGGCTGAGGGATGGGTCGATGAACGTGAGCGGCCTGGCCAAGGAGCTAGGCCAGGAGCAGAGCATGGTGAGCCACAACCTGAAGGTTCTGGAGAGATGCAAGTTTGTGTTCTCGGAGAAAAAGGGTAAGGAGAAGTACGTGTCCTTGAACAGGGACACGGTGGAGGCTCTCATCAGGATCGTGGAGAGGCACGCCGACAAGTACTGTGACTCTGCCAGTAACTGCCCCTTTTGCAGGTAAAACGTCTGCCAGGTGATCCATGGTTTTTCCCGCAACACTTATATTTGTAATGAATACTTCTTCATATGAAGAATGTTTCAGAGGAGTTGTCGGGTGTGAAGCACGGACTGACAGAACTATGCTACGGCTTCTTCAGCACATTGGCGAACCCCACCAGGCTGGCAATAATCGAGCTACTGGACGAGGCCCCCATGACCGTGACCCAGATCGTTGAGACCCTGGGCCAGGAGCAGAGCATGGTGAGCCACAACCTCCGCCCCCTGGTGCGGTGCAAGTTCGTTCAAGTCAAGCGGCAAGGGAAGAGCCGAGTCTACAGCCTCAACCACGAGACCCTGGACCCCATAATCAAGGCAGTGGAGAACCACGCGTCCAAGTACTGTGGAAACAGGGCCAACTGCCCGGCCCGACGCCGATCTGAAGCGTATCGAGAGGAGAAAGAGAAAATGTTTTGTTATCAATGTGAGCAGACCATGGGAGGCACAGGGTGCACCAAGGTGGGCGTATGCGGAAAGCAGCCCGAGGTAGCAGCCCTGCAGGACCTCCTCATCTACGCCCTGAAGGGACTTTCAGAGGTCGCCATAGCGGCTAGGAAGCAGGGGATGAGCGTACCCGAGGTGAACAGGTTCACCTGCGAGGCCGCCTTCAGCACTCTCACCAACGTCAACTTCGACCCCCAGCGGTTCCCGCCCCTCATCAGGAAGGCCGTGGAGCACAGGGAGGCCCTGAAGAAGAAGGTGAAGGGCGTCAAGTGGAGCGAGGCGGCCGGGTTCAAGCCCGCCGAGAGCCTGGATGAATTGGTGAGGCAGGGCGCCGAGCACGGCGTCATGTCCGGCGTCACCGACCCTGACATCCACGGCCTCAAGCAGCTCCTAATCTTCGGCATCAAGGGAGTGGCGGCCTACGCGGACCACGCGGCCATCCTGGGATTCGAAGACGAGAAGGTGTACGCCTTCATCCATGAGGGCCTAGCGGCCACCCTGGACCCCAAGAAGACGGTGGCCGAGATGGTGGGCCTGGTGCTCAAGTGCGGGGAGGTGAACCTCCGCACCATGGAGCTCCTGGACGCCGGCAACACGGGCCACTACGGCCACCCGGTGCCCACCAAGGTGCACCTGGGCCACAGGAAGGGGAAGGCGCTGCTGGTGTCGGGCCACGACTTGGCCGACCTGGAGAAGATACTGGAGCAGACGGCGGGCAAGGGAATCTACGTTTACACGCACGGTGAGATGCTGCCCACCCACGGCTACCCGGGGCTGAAGAAGTATAAGCACTTCTACGGCCACTACGGGACGGCGTGGCAGAACCAGCACCGGGAGTTCAGCCAGTTCCCCGGCGCCATAGTGATGACCACCAACTGCATCCAGAAGCCGTTAGAGTCCTACAGGGACAACATCTTCACCACGGGCCTGGTGGGCTGGCCCGGCGTCACCCACATAGAGGACAAGGACTTCACCCCGGCCATCGAGAGGGCCCTGGAGCTTCCCGGGTTCCAGGAGGACGCCCCGGGCAAGACTGTGGTGGTGGGCTTCGCTCGCAACGCGGTGCTGGGCGTAGCCGGCCAGGTGGTGGAGGCGGTCAAGAGCAAGAAGATCAGGCACTTCTTCCTGGTGGGGGGCTGCGACGGCGCCAAGCCGGGCCGCAGCTACTACACGGAGTTCGTGGAGAAGGTTCCCAAGGACTGTGTGGTGCTGACCCTGGCGTGCGGCAAGTTCAGGTTCTTCGACAAGGATCTGGGGGACATAGGGGGCATCCCTAGGCTGCTGGATGTGGGCCAGTGTAATGATGCTTACTCGGCGGTGCAGATAGCGGTGGCGCTTGCCGACGCCTTCGGCGTGGGTGTGAACGAGCTGCCCCTGAGCATTGTGCTGAGCTGGTACGAGCAGAAGGCCGTGGCCATCCTGCTGACGCTGCTACACCTGGGCATCAAGAACATCAGGCTGGGGCCCAGTCTTCCGGCGGTCGTGACCCCCAACGTGCTGAAGGTGCTGGTGGACAACTTCAACATCATGCCCATAACCACCCCCGAGGCCGACCTGAAGGCCATCCTGGGGTAACCCCAGCACGGTGATGCCTTGGAGATAACCAGGGTAAGCGACGTTGGGCCGGGGAAGAACCCCCACGGCGTGGACGCAAGGATGATCTACAGCCACGAGAACGCGTCGGTGACCATCATGTCGCTGAAGCCGGGGGAGAGGCTGAGGCGGCACATAACTCCCGTGGACGTCTTCTTCTACGTCCTGGACGGGACAGGCGTCGTCGAGATCGGTGAGGAGCGAAAGACCGTGGGCGAGGACACAGTGATCCACAGCCCCGCCAAGATCGTCCACTGCTGGTACAACGAGTCGGACAGGCCGCTCCGGGTTCTGGTGGCCAAAACGCCCAGGCAGAAAGAACAGACGGTAATCCTGTAGGTGGCCCCAATGAGCTTCCTCAAACGCCCCTCCGAGAACACGTGCCCCGGGATAGAGGAGTTCGTCAGGCCCACCGTCAGCTACGAGGTCTGTGAGAAGTGTGGGGGCAGGGTGGAGGCGTGGAGCGATGAGGAGACGGGGGTCTGCCTGGACTGCGGGGAGAAGCAGGCCAAGGAGGACCCCTCGCCCTCCTGCCTGGAGTACTGCGAGTACGCTCCTAAATGCAAGGGCATCATCATGAGTAAGCGTCGAGCCCTTGGCGAGTAAGGTTCCTATTTTTTCATTCTGTCACCTGAAAGCTCATATTGAGCCACTGTAGTACACGAGGTACAGATTCAGAGGCATGTGACTTGGCGGTGGATAAGAGGGCGGTGCAGCTCACCATGGCGTTGAGCAGCTTCCTCACCCCCTTCTCTGGGAGCAGCTTCAACATAGCGCTGCCCAGCATCGCCAGGGAGTACGGGCTCAGCGCCATAGCTATGAGCTGGGCAAGTCTGGCGTACCTCCTCAGCAGCGCCATGTTCCTGATACCTTTCGGCAAGGTGGCTGACATGTACGGCAGGAAGCGGGTTTACATGTACGGCATCGGGGTGTTCACTCTGGCCTCCGGGCTCCTGGCTGTCTACCCGTCGGGCTCGACGATAGTGGCCCTCAGGGCGCTCCAGGGCGTCGGCTCGGCCATGATCTTCGGCACAGGTGTGGCTATCCTGGTGTCGGTGCATGGGCCCGAGGAGAGGGGCGCCGTATTGGGGATCAACGCGGCCATGGTGTACGTGGGGCTCTCGGTGGGGCCCAGCCTGGGCGGGTTCCTCACCTCCAACTTCGGCTGGAGGAGCATCTTCCTGGTGAACGTGGGGGTAGGCCTCCTCATCATCGTCACGACCCTGCTGAAGGTGAGGGCCGAGTGGGCTGAGGGTGCGAGCAGAAGCTTCGACGTCAAAGGCTCCGCCATGTACAGTCTCATGCTCTTGGTGCTGATGTATGGGATGTCCATGCTCCCCAAGGCGGACGCCTACCCGTACATCCTGGGGGGCTTGACCCTCCTAGGCGCGTTCATCTACTACGAGACGCGTGTGGAGAACCCCATCCTAGACGTGAACCTGTTCCTGAGCAACAGGGCCTTCAGCTTCAGCAACCTGGCGGCCTTCATCAACTTCAGCGCCACCTACGCCATGACCCTCCTCCTCAGCATGTACCTCCAGTACATCAAGGCCTTGGACGCTCAGCAGGCTGGCCTGGTGATGATGGCGTCTCCCATCACCCAGGCCATCATCTCCCCGGTGGCCGGGAGGCTCAGCGACAGAGTAGAACCACACAAGATAGCCTCCGTGGGCATGACGATCACGACCCTCTCCCTGCTGCCCTTCATGTTCCTAGGCAAGGAGACGCCCCTCACCTACGTGGCAGGGGGCCTCGCCCTGCTGGGCGTCGGCCTGGCTCTCTTCACCTCGCCCAACACCAACGCCATTATGGGGTCCGTGGAGCGGAGGTTCTACGGTGTGGCCTCCTCCACGGTGGGTACCATGAGGCTGACGGGCCAGATGCTGAGCACAGGGGTGGCCATGACTCTGTTCGCCATCAACCTGGGGGGCAGCCAGATAGTGCCGGAGCTTTACCCCCTGCTGCTGTCTAGCGTCAAGACCGCATTCACCATCTTTTTCGTGGTGTGCATACCGGGGATAGCCGCCTCCATGGTCAGGGGGCGTCTGGCCGGCAATGGGGAACTAAAAGTCTAGGTGTCGAAGACCATCCTGACCCGGTAGCCGCCGTCCACATGCTTTATCTCCATCATGTGGTAGGTGACGGCCTTCACGGCGATGCCCGTCTCGTGGGTGTCCCTGCTGAACCTCTCCCCGACGCACAGGGCCTCGGCGTGGAAGTGTTTCTCGTCCACGGAGACCTCCATCCTCCTGGGCAC
>DATKWY010000249.1:0-2693 GCA_035529295.1 Candidatus Desulfaltia sp.
ATATTCCACAAGTCGGACGTCATAAGCTCGAACCTGCTCAGGCAGGTGGTGGAGGGGACGCCCACTCCGCCCCACCAGCTGAACACGGGCGAGGCCATCATCAGGGCCGATAAAAGCAACCTGGGCCCAGACAGGGTCATGGTGGTGAACGTGAGGCCCAGGCTGACCCACCACGGTGGCGCCACTAAGACAGCGGTATAGCAAGTTTTTTCACCCAAACAGGCAACCATTGCCCATGTCTGCGTTATTCAGCGGAGAGAAAGCGTTCAAGCACATCGAGAAGCTGGCCGTCGATATTGGGCCAAGGCAGGGCGGCTACAAGGAAGACAGTCTCGCAGCTGAATACATAGAGTCTGAGTTCAAGAAGCTGGGATTGACGACCTGGAGGCAGGGGTTCGAGATAAGGACGGGCCGCACGACGGCTCAGAGGCTGGAGATACTGGAGCCGTATACCGAGGCAGTCGAGTGTGAAGGCATGTCCATGATCGGCGTAACCGTCCCCGAGGGCATAGAAGGCGAGCTTATCCGCATCGAGACCACCGACGAGGAGTACCTCACCCCGGAGATAGAGGGCAAGATCGTTGTGACAAACGCCGTGAAGAGGAAGAACCTAGAGCTTATTGCCAAAAGGAAGCCCTTGGGGTTCATATTCATTGAGCGCTACCCGCGTGTGCTGACAAAGCATTTCTGGGGCAACTTCCCGCAGGGCAAGGACTACGGGAGCTTCCCCTCTGTACGAGTAAGCTTCGAAGGCGGCCTCAGGCTACTGAAGAAGGGCGCGAAAAGGGTCAGGATCGTCGTCGAGGCGGAGAGAGACATGAAGAAGACTCAGAACATGATAGCGGAGCTCCCGGGCTCCACTAGACCCGAGGAGATCATAGTCGTCGGCGGACACTACGACTCCGTGCCAGGCGTGAGGGGAGCCAGCGACAACGCCGGCGGAACCGCGATGACCATAGAGTTGGCCCGGGTCTTCAAGGAGAAGGGAAGCAAACGGACTCTCAGGTTCGTGGCTTGGGGCAGCGAGGAGATGGGCTTGGACGGCAGCAACCTCTACGCCAAGAAGCTAAAGGAAGACGATAAGGCTGCCAAGGAGAAGGACGAGGACGCCGAGACCGAGCTGGGCCGTCACAGGCTCTGCGTAAACCTTGACGTCCACGGAGCCATATTAGGCACTAACGCGGCGATGGTCCTCGGCACCCCCATGCTATCCAACTCGGTCAAGCTGCTGAGCAGGGAGACCGGCACCGTGTTCGACGTGAAGGAGGCCGTGTACAGCAGCGACGGCACGCCGCTGTCCGCCGTGGGCATCCCGAGCGTCTCCTTCAGCAGGCGCAGCGGAATCGACATCATGATGCACAGCGTCGAGGACACCATCGAATACCTGAGCCCCGACGCCTTGGAGCTTCAGGGTAGGTTCATCGAGGAGTGGATGACCCGCTACGTCTCCGAGGCAGCGGCGTTCCCCTTTGAGCGGGAGATACCCGAAAAACTGCGGGACGAGATCAAGAAGTACTACGAGGACTGGCACGAGAAGCTGCCCTGACTCGCTAACTCAGAGGCTTTGACGCTTAAATCTTCGATTACTTTTTTTCGATGATGATACCCCCCGGTGGAGGGGGCACGCATATGAATGTTTCAAAAAATGCTCATTCTATCAATTCAGAAAGGTATCACTGTTCTATACCCATACGTCCTATCAATGATATAGTAATCAAAACTGTACACACAGTAATGATCAATCCTACCTAACTACGCTGGATAATCCATTAATATAATACAAAGAAGGTTACCTCAACCTTGAGCGCTAGAAGATCCAAGTTCCAGCTGTCAGTAGAAGTACTAGGGCAGATTAAGCAGGGCGAGAAGAAGCCCACACGCATCATGTACAGCGACAACCTCTCCTGGAAGAGCCTCAAAGAGATCCTGGAATCATTAGTCTCCCAGGGACTCGTCGAGGAGGTCGTCGTTAGCAGGAGCAGCAAACGCGCTAAGAAGAGGTACGAAATCACCGCCAAAGGCGAGAACGTACTCCAGTACTACAACATGGTAAGCGACCTGATAGAGATCGAGCCAAGCAAGTAAGGTCACCCACGCTGGAACTCAAGCCGAATACAGGTAGCCGCATCTTCTAAAAACCCCAAGCCTCAAGGTGCCCAGAGAAACGTTAATCAACACACTTAGATTGAACGAAGAAAAAAGGTAGATGAAAATCCTGAATCACTCGGCAAACTAAAATTAGTTTGTTAATAGAAGGAAACATATAAAAGGTTTAAAAAACAGTAAACTATGGGGGGGCTAGGCATCGAATAATATCGGCACATTTAGCCGAATGTCGACCATTGAACAGAACGTCTGGCAGAAGATCCATGAACACGTAAGGGATAATTACGGTGACAACGAATTCTGGAACAAGGTCATTACACCATACCTAAACAAGTTCACTTCCGCCGATGTCAGCACTAGGGAAAAGATAGAGTGCATTGACGAGCTCATAAATCATCTATGTAGCCACTACCTTGACTCGCAGAGATATGGATTAATACCAGAGGAGTTCAGGCTCTTCCTAGAGTCATCAGGCGCGACTACCCTCATACTCGGATACAGACTAACAGAGTCTGTCCGTTCACTGGACAAGATAATGCAACTGAGAGAGATCTTACAAGACTACAACAGCCAGCCTGACCATCAAT
>DATKWY010000250.1:0-6288 GCA_035529295.1 Candidatus Desulfaltia sp.
AGATTAGGTCATAGTCCTCCAGTATATCGTGGAGCTTCTCCACGGCCTCCCGGACCATGTCCTCGTGTTTCGCCCCTGTGCACACCAGCTTACCTGAAGCGAACAGGAGCATCACAACCTTGGGCTCACCCATGCGGTAGATGAGGCCGGGGAACTGTTCGGGCTCATACATCACGTTCTCCATGATGTCCGCGGCTGTCTCCAGGTCTATCTTGCCGTGGAGGTTGGCCGAGGCCACTATGTTCTGGATGACTATCTTGGGTTTACCCAGTATGATTATCCCGTTGTTCTTGAGCTCCCGCACCACCTTCTTAACGGCGCTCCGGGCCATCTTCTCAGACTTGGCTCCGGTGCACACCATCTTACCGGACCCGAAGATGAGTGTAGCCGTCTTCGGCCTCTTAAGCCTGAACACGAGGCCGGGGAACTGTTTGGGGCGGTACTCAACGTTTCGGAAGACCTTCATGATGGCTAGGAGGTCGATCTTCTGGTCGAGGCTCGCCGAGGCTACGACGTTCTCGATGCTGATGGCCAGGTCCTTGGGCTCACGGGGTCCTGTCTCCTCCTCTAACTTCTCGTCGTCTTTGAGGTCTTCTTCATCTTCGTCGATCTCTTCATCCAACTCGTCATCAAATTCTTCAACGTCTCTGCGACTCATGATCATTCACCTTCCGTGAAGCTGTCCGCTTACAGTTTGCTCACTTTCTCGAGTATATCGGCTGGCAGCAGGTTTTGGCTCTGAATCTCTATGACGGGGAAGGTGCTAACGTTGGGCTCGGTTAACACCCTTTCGCTGTACCCTATCTCACCCGTGTAGCTGTTGTAAGTGATGAAGCTGCCTTCCAGAGGCTTCTTGATTTTAACAAAGTATAGGAAGACCTCGCTTAGAGTCCCGCCTATGACGAAATACAGGTTTTCGCCATTGCTCTCCATGTGTTGAACCACGTTTGAGGCCGGAGAGGAAGCCACGAGCATAACAATGTCTCTGATGGACTTCAGCTGAACAAACTTCATGGTAGTCTCTATATTTAGAGTGGTACCGGTATTTAAACTATATAAACAGAGATACATGGGCCGTGCTAAACACGGACGACCCGGATTAGCGGAGTTGACGCTGTAGCTTAAATAATGTAAGGTCACCATGTGTGTGATCCCATTGAGTGGTAAAATTATGGCTCCGGATGTTTTCTACGGCTTCAAACCTGGGACGGACAGGAAGCTGGTCCGCTGGGACAAGGTCGTGGAGTACTTCTGGCACCTGGACGAGTCTTCGAACCGTGTAAAGGTGGTGGAGGCGGGGAGGTCCACTGAGAGCCACCCCATGATCCTCGCCTATGTTAGCAGTGAGGAGAACTTGGAGAGGCTGGACGATATCCGGGGTGAGAGCTGGAGGATAAGTCACCCGGGTTCAGCCACTGAGACAGATATAGAGGAGATAGTGAGGAACGGCAAGGCAGTGGTGGCCATGACCATGAGCATTCACGCCAGTGAGGTGGGTGGCACCCAGGTCGCCTCCGACCTCGTCTACAGGCTCGTGACCTCAGAGGATGAGCTCACCAATCGGATCAGGGACAACGTGGTGCTTCTCCTGTTTCCCTGCGCCAACCCCGACGGTCAAGTGATGACCGTGGACTGGTACAACAAGTACCTTGACACGGAGTACGAGGGCTGCGGCCTTCCATGGCTTTACCACAAGTACGTGGGCCACGATAACAATAGGGACGCCCTCACTCTGACCCAGGTGGAGACCCAGATAATGAACAGGGTGCTGCTGAAGGAGTGGTTCCCCCAGGCCTACGTTGACCACCACCAGATGGGTTTCTACGGCTCCAGGTTCTTTATACCGCCTAACAGCAACCCGGTGAACGAGGTGGCGGATCCCCTGGTGTGGACTGAGCAGAAGCACTATGGGGCCCAGATGACCGTGAGGATGGCGTCTGAGGGCATCAGCGGCGTCGAGCAGGCCGCGGTTTTCCCGGCCGACTTCATGCCCGGGTTCAGCCTAGTGTTTCCCTGGTTCGGTATCTGCGGCATGTTCACCGAGTCGGCCAGCGTCAAGGGGGCCACGCCTGTCTACGTGCACTACCACCAGCTGCAGCCTCACCCCAGGGGCAGACCCGAGTACAGGGCCTCCGTCAACTTCAACGACCCATGGAGGGGCGGCTGGTGGCGCCTCAGCGACATCATGAGGGGGCAGATGGCCGCCGCCATGGCGACTCTGGAGGTAGCCGCCAACAACCGTGAGATGGTTCTACGGAACATGTACGCTAAGGCTTCGAGGTCCATAGAGAAGGGTAGAGCCGAGGCCCCTTACGCCTTCATTGTTCCTCCGGGCCAGGCTGACCCCAACACGGCTTACCGGCTGCTGAGGACTCTTCAGGACATGAGCGTGGAGGTTCACGTGGCGGAGGCAGAGTTCAAGGTGGGCGATGTTACATACCCTAAGGGATCGTACGTGATCTTCTCCGGTCAGACCGCCCGACCCTTTATCGTCAGCCTCCTATGCAAGACCGTGTACAGAGACAACCTCTGGGTGAGGACCTCCGAGGGCGTCCCCATGATGAACTATGACTTCGCCACCCAGACCATGGCCGAGTTCAAGGGGGTTAGGGTGGTAGAAGCCGAGGCCACGCCTGTGGGCAGCTTCAGGGCAGTGGGCACGGTGAAGCCGCCGAAAGGTTCTGTTGACAAGTCCACGCACGGTCATGTCATCGACGGGCGCATCAATGACAGCTTCAAGGCGCTGAACCTCCTCCACAGGGCCGGGATGCAGGTTCACAGGGTAATCGAAGACGCGGAGGTTAAGGGCGTCAAGTTGCCCGCCGGCGCTTTCTACGTCCCGGCGCAGGGCAAGGACCGGGTGTTGAAGAGTGTGGCTGAGGAGACTCACCTCAGGCTCATAGGCCTGGAGGGGGAGCCCGGGTTCAAGCATGCGCCGGTTAAGCCTCTCCGGGTCGCAATGTACCAGAGGTATTGGGGCGGAAACATGGATGAGGGGTGGACGCGGTGGCTTCTTGAGCAGTACGGCTTCCAATGCGCCACAGTCATGGACAAGGAGGTCAAGGAGGGGCTGGAAGGGTTCGACGTTCTGATACTTCCAAGCGATCCGCCGGCCCTCATCACCGGCGAGAAGGTGGACGAGTACTACGAGAAAAAGTATAAGGGCGCCGTCACCGCCCCTGTTCTGCCCCCCGAGTACAAGACCGGCATCGGTGAGGAGGGGGTGAAGACTGTGAAGGAGTGGGTGGAGAAGGGGGGCACCCTCCTCTGCCTGCACGAGAGCTGCGAGTTCGCCGCCGAGAAGCTGGGGGTCCAGGTGCTTAACACCGTGAAGGAGCTTCCGCCCAAGGAGTTCCACTGCCCCGGCTCCACCCTCTGGGTGAACATAGACCGCATGCACCCCCTGGGCTACGGTATGCCTGAGAGGGGCCTGATACTGCTGAGGGGTAACCACGCCTACTCCGTGAAGGCGGTTCACCGTAACGAGGACTACGGCGTGGTGGTGAGCTACCCCGAGGAGAACATAATGCAGAGCGGCTGGCTGATAGGGGAGAAGCACCTGGCCAGGAAGGCGGCCCTCATAGACGCCAAGGTGAAGGAGGGCAGGGTGGTGCTTTACGGGTTCGCGCCTCAGATGAGGGCCCTGACGGACGCCACCTTCAAGCTGTTCTTCAACGCCCTGGTGGGCTAGCCCTCCTTTTTTTCACTACATTTATTGTGCACGTCTCACATTATTTGTTGGATGTTGTATGAAGTGTAGTACATGTGGAGTTGATCTGCCTGAGGACGCCCAGTTCTGCCCCAAATGCGGGTCAGAGACCAGTAGCGACGCGGGTGACTTCATCATAGTGACGACCCCCACGATCCCCGGGTACCGGATCAAGAAGGTTTTTGGCGTGGTGACGGGGCTCACCCCTAGGACGAGGGGCTTCCTGGGCAAGTTCGTGGCCGGGTTCGAGTCCATGTTCGGCGGCGAGGTCACCGCCTTCACCAGCGAGCTGGAGAAGGCCAGGGTGGACGCCATACGGAGGGTGAAGGATAAGGCACGGTCTCTGGGGGCTAACGCCATTGTGGGCTTGGACATGGAGTCCAGCGATATTGGCCTGCAGCTGGGTGTCGTCGTCATCTCTGCGACGGGCACGGCTGTGCTGGTGGAGAAGGAGTAGCTAGGTTAGTTTCCTGGTGTAGTAGCCCTGGGTGGTTACTATTTCCTGGAACATCTCTCGTTTGGCTCTGCAGATGGGGCACATGTAGGGGGGCTCGTCCCTGAACACGACGTAGCCACACTGCTTACAGTAGAATAGTATCCTGTCGGTGGCGTTTATGCTGCCCTTGGGCGTTGTATCTTTCGGCTTGGGTTCCTCCATGCCGAGGCCTCTCATCTGCTTATCCGTCGGCCTCCTCTCCGGGATGGGTTTTGCCTCCTTCTTACCCTCATGGGCCTCCTGGTCAACGTAGAGGCAGCAGTAACAGGTGCCGTATTCGGCCACGTCCGGGTCCCGGTAGTCGCAGGGGCAGATGATGTCTCGGTCTAAGTCGAAGGCTCCGCTGGCTATCCTGCAGGGGCATGAGGAGTAGCCGTAGCGGTCCTCGTTCTCCTTGAGGCCCTCCAGCAGGTTCTTGAGGAGGCTTTCGTCGGGGGTAAGGTACATGCCTCTGCTTTTGGCGTCTTGCTCGGCTTTCCTCTTCACTTCGTCGAGGGTGGTCATAGGCCTAGGGCCTCGGCTATTGCGTTCTTCTTGAATCCGGATATGAGGGTCTCGTCGTTGATGATAATAGCCGGGAAGGCCACGGGGGCGTTTCTGCGTTTAAGGTCCTCGATGGCCTCCTGCTGCTCCTCTTTGCTGCACCTGTCAACGTCCAGGTACTCGTAGGCTGTGTCGTTGTCTTTGAGGTACTGTTTGGTCATCTTGCACCATCCGCAGGTGCTGAGTGTGTAGAGGAAGACCTTGTTCTTCTTGTTTTTTCCTTCAACCTTAACTGTGTTCATGATTTAACCTCTTGATGGTATTCTTGGGGGCTTTGTGTTGTATAAAGTATTACTTTTCGCTGAATTGCTGAGGCTCTGCTGTGGCATGTTTTAAGGGTGCGGGGGCGCAGGTTATCTTGATGCGCGTTGGGTGGCGTGAAGCGTTATGATGGTTACCGGGCCTTCAACTACCTTGAGCCCGGGTTCGACTACAAGGAGTTTAAGCTGGCCGGGCACCCCAGGGTGGAGCCCTACTATGTGCCCCTGTCGGAGGGTGAGGAGGACAGGTTCCGGGGCTTGGTGGAGAAGAGCATCCTGGTGGACCTCCACGAGCATCCGGTACTTTGGCCGGAGGACATGAGGAATGTGCCGGAGATGCATCGTCTGGGCCGCCAGTTCACGGCCTACGAGGCGCTGAGCACCAGCCACATCGACTGCGTGTTCGATAACATGATGGACGGCATGGCCTACGTGACCAGCTACAGTGGCTGGAAGTGGGGGGACGTTGTCCACGACATCGGGATCAGGCTGAGCGACATCGCCCACCAGGGGATGATCACCCACTGCAGGACCGTGAAGGACATTAGGGAAGCTCACAGGGATGGCAGGATCGCCCTGGCGTTGGCGCTGGAGTCGGCTTCACCTATTGAGAACGAGTTGGATAGGATCGACGCATTGTATGGGCTGGGGGTGCGCAGCATGGGTGTCTGTTACAGCGAGTCGAACATGCTGGGTGGGGGTATGGGTGAGACTCGCCTGGACTCGGGGTTGACGGACTTTGGGTACGACGCGGTGAAGCGGATGAACAAGCTGGGGATGTTCATCGATGTGGGGCACACGAATGATCGTACGGCCCTTGAGACTATAGAGGCTAGTAACGAGCCCATCTATAACAGTCATAGTGGGCCGGGGGCGATCGCTGTGGGGCATACGAACGGGGACGAGGTGCTTCATGCTTTGGCTGAGAGCGGCGGTGTGCTGGGGGTGGGGGGTGCTGGTCGCGGCCTCAGGACTGAGAAACATCCTGTGGGTAGCATCGAGAGCTACATGGAGTGTGTGGAGTACTGTGTCGAGCTGATGGGGATCGACCACGTGGGGTGTGGCCCGGATACACTGTACGGGGCTCACCAGGAGCTCTACGGTGTTTGGTTTCCGCTGAGGCGGGGCCACCATCTGCGCGAGGGGGGGCGGGCTGTCTCTGAGCCCGTTGTGCCCGAGGGTGTGGTTGACCCCAGGTATGTCAGGGGGCTTGAAAATCCCAGCGAGTTCGTGAATATCGCACGTTGGATGGTTGGGCACGGGTACAGTGATGGGGAGGT
>DATKWY010000251.1:0-9002 GCA_035529295.1 Candidatus Desulfaltia sp.
TCTTTATGGGTATTTTACCCATACTTCTTGCGATGTGATCCTGAATAGCGCCTTATAAAGGTTTCTTTTTTTATTCCAATGTGGGTGATACCATTCCTCCAATAATATAAGCAATAAAAGAGCCTCGCCAAGTCTTAAAAACGGAGGCGTCCCCTGATCAATTGATGGGCCTTGAAGTGGATAACTGACACCGCGGGGAAGATCAAGCGCCTGGAGATACAGGGAGCGACCAAGATCGCCTTATCCGCCGTGGACGCCCTCACCCGGCAGCTTCTAGAAGCAAGGAGCCCCGCGGAGACCTCCAGGGCGCTGGATGAGGGAGCCTACGAGCTTGTGGAGGCCAGGGAGACTGAGCCCATGCTCAGGAACGGCCTCATGTACATGCAGACCCATATCCCCAGAGAGTGGAGCGACAACGACACCTTCAAGGCGACGGTGAAGAGAGTCTCAGGCGAGATAGTGGGCCACTTCAGGGAGAGCCAGCGCAGGATAGTGGAGATCGGCTCTAGGAGGGTCAGGGACGGCAACACCGTCCTCACCCACTGCCACAGCAGCGCCGTCACGGCCACCCTCATAGAGGCCCATAGGCAGGGTAAGCGGTTCAGGGTCATACAGACGGAGACCCGGCCCAAGTACCAAGGGAGGATCACAGCCGAGGAGCTGGTGAAGGCTGGCATCGACACCACCATGATCGAGGACTCGGCGGCCCGTCACTACATGAAGGAGATTGACTTCGTGGTGGTTGGGGGCGACGCTATCACCAGCGAGGGTAACGTTATCAACAAGATAGGTACCAGCCAGGTGGCCCTGGCGGCTGGCGAGGCCAGGGTGCCCTTCTACGTGGTGAGCACCCTTCTGAAGTTTGACCCGGTGACCATCCACGGTGAGTACGAGGCCATAGAGGAGAGGGAGACGGGGGAGATATGGGACGCTCCGCCGGAGGGCTTAAAGATCAGGAACCCAGCCTTCGACGTGACGCGCCGCGACTACATCCACGGCATCATCACCGAGGAGGGCATCATCAGCCCCCACAGCATCCTGGAGGCCGTCCACAGGCACTACCCCTGGATACTCGGATGAGCTTGCGGATCATTTAGCTTGAGCAGCGAAAAACAGTTAAATCCAGTCACGTTGACATTTGTAAGGTTTCATTGAAGATCATTTCACCCGAGGGCTGGAGCCAGTACCTTAAGGCGTGGTCATCTTGTATGATGGACACCTACTGGTTCACGGAGACCCGGTTCTTCGACTACAGCAGGGAGGAAGTCATGGATGAGCTGTGGGAGGACTGGGAGGCGAGGGACAGCATCTTCCTGATTGCCCAAGGTGAGGACGACATCGCGGGGTGCCTAGGCATCAAGATCAGTGGAAGGAGCGGCGCGGTCAGGAGGTGGGAGCCCGCAGTACCCACCCGCTTCAGGGCCGCCGGCGTGGGCGAGCGGCTTCTCGGTGAGGCCGAAAGGAGGGCTAGAGACGCGGGGGCTGATACGCTCTCAACGACCTTGAGATACCCCTTCCAGATGGAGAGGCCCTGGCTCAGAGGGCTGTACGAGTCCATGGGCTTCAAGGATGTACACCCGGGGATACAGATGCTTGCAGGACTCAAAGCACGGATACCGAAGCCATCGAAGGACTACGAGATAGTGCCCTGCAGCTCGTTCAGCCTGGATCAGCTCACAGAGTTCACGTTGAGGGCCTTCGCTTCCACCCCCGAGGACCAAATGATCCACGGAGAGAACGCCCCTGTCTCCCAGCCGGAGGCAGTAAGACGGTCCATCGAGCACCAGATGGCCGGCGGCTTGGGTTCTTCTCCGCCGGAGCTCAACATGGTGGCCATGGTGGACGGGGAGCCGGCCGGTTTCATAAGGGGCATCGTGGTCGAGGACGGGTACTGGCCGAGGTACGGGCTGCTGGCCATCCTGGGCGTGTTCCCGGAGCACAGGAGGAGGGGCGTCGGGTACTCCCTGACACTGGAGCTGATGGAGAGGTTCAGAGAGCGGGGCCTAGAATACGCCTTCGTGGGTACGCCCTGGAACGACTACGAGGCGCAGAGGGTGTACGTGAGGGCCGGGTTTAAACCCGTCCACAGGATCAGCTTCTACAGGAAATGGTTGGCCTAGAGTCCCCTCCACTTGGTGAGGGCTCGGGCAAGCTCAGGGTGGTCCTCGGTGTACTCCTTCAGCGTGTATCCTCCGAGGACGGCGTCCACTGCCTGCCTCGCAGCCGTCGCACCCTTGACGGTGCCGTCGGGGTGGCCGTGGATTCCACCCCCCAGCTGGATGACCACGTCCTCGCCGAATATCTCCATGAGCCTGGGCACCATGCCGGGATGGAGGCCCCCGCTGGCCACGGGCAGCACGGGCTTAACGCCGTGAAGCGGCTCCTTGCAGGCTGCGATGTTCGCCCTGACCTCCTCCTCGGTCTCAGCCATCTTGCCCACAGCGGTGCCCACGTGGAGTTGGTCTACGCCCAGCAGCCTGGCCACCTTGGCTAGGACCACCATGTTGATGCCGTGGACGGTGCTCCGTGTGAAGGCGGCGTGGCCCGCCCGGTGAGCGTGGATGACCAGGTTGAATCCTGCGTCCCTCATGGTCTGGAGGCTGCTCCACCCGGTGGTGAGTATGTCGATCATCATGTATCTTCCTCCGTGGTCCTCCAGGTACTGGGCGCGGCGCTTCATCTCCTCCAGCTCTGCGGTGACATTGGCCATGTACACCTTCCGCTCCCCGGTCTCAGACTCGGCCCTATCCCTAGCCTCCAAGGTCTTGACTATCCTCTCCTCGAAGGGGTTGAACCTCTGGCTGCTCAGATTCTCGTCGTCCTTCACCACGTCGCAGCCCCCGCTCCAAGCGTCGTAGGCCACCTGGGCGTGGTCCGCGGTGTTGAGGCCCAGCTTGGGCTTGATGATGGTGCCCACCAGGGGCCTGTCCTTGATGCGGGTGACGTCCCTGACGCCCTTGATCCCGTACCTTGGCCCCTTGAAGCTCTTCACCAGTGTCCGGGGGAAGGTTATGTCGTTGAGCCTGAGGTACTTGATGTCCTCCAGGCCGAAGACGTTGCCGGCGACGCTGCTGAGGATGTTGGGCATGTTCCCCGGCTCGAAGAGCTCCACGGGGTACGCGATGTCAATCATTTTACCCTCGATCCTGTAGACCTTGGCGGCCTTGTCCGCCATGTAGGGCTTCTCGGTGCTCAGCTCGGTCCAGGTGCCGACGCTGCTCTCAGCCGCCACGCCCCCAGCTATGACGTCGAAGGGCTGCTCCAGGGGCTCCAGGCGGAAACTGCACAGGAGGTCGGTGTCCCTTGGCCGGTATTCTCTGTCCACGAAGTCGATGTAGCGCATAGACACGCATCCAAGATGAGTTAGGAATCCACCATATTTTTAGCTTTACTCGACCATATTTCCATGTTCTGAGGGCAGGCCATGGAACTGACAGCAACACCCCTGGAGATAGAGGCAGGCGGACCACTGGTAGTAGTATTGAACCGGCAGGACGCCGCGGACCTGAGCGTAAATAGTAGCGACCGCGTCTTCCTGCGCCACAAGGACAAGCACGCCGTGTGCATCCTGAACATAAGCTCCAACGGAGTAAAGGGGGAACTCGGCGTATACAAGGAGGTCACCAAGATGCTCGACCTCAAGAAGGGAGACATCCTGAGGGTCGAGCCCGCCAGGCGCCCCGAGAGCCTGGACTTCATCAGGGAGAAGGTGAACGGGGAGAGGCTCACGCCTTGGAAGATACAGCGCATCGTGGGTGACGTCGTCGAGAGGCACTTGAGCGACATAGAGATGGCCGCCTTCGTCACATCCCTCCACATCCACGGGGTCAGCATGGAGGAGGTGGAGGCCCTCAGCCGCGCCATGATCTGGAGCGGCAAGACCATCAGCTTCGACAAGAGTCCCATCCTGGACAAGCACAGCATCGGCGGCGTCCCGGGGGACAAGACCACCCTGGTGGTGACCCCCATCGTTGCCGCCGCGGGGTACACCATCCCCAAGAGCAGCAGCAGGGCCATCACCAGCCCCGCAGGCACCGCTGACAGGATGGAGGCCCTGGCGCCTGTGAGCGTGCCCTTCGACGAGATAATGGGTATAGTCAAACGCGTGGGCGCCTGCATCGTGTGGGGGGGCAGCATAGATCTGGCCCCAGCTGATGACCTCTTCATCAGGATAGAGTATCCCCTCAGCATAGACCCCCTGCTGCTGCCCAGCATCATGAGCAAGAAGAAGGCAATGGGCAGCACACACGTGGTGGTGGACATCCCCGTGGGGGTGGACGCCAAGATAAAGACCATAGCCGAGGCCGAGCAGCTGGCCAGCGACTTCATAGAGCTGGGCAGCCGCTTCGACATGGTAATAGAATGCGCCATCACGGAGGGCAGCCAGCCCATAGGCTACAACATCGGGCCCATTTTGGAGGCCCGGGAAGCATTGGAGACTCTGGGCGGCGAGGGCCCCCACGATCTGGTGGACAAGGCCACCAACCTGGCCGGCATCCTGTTCGAGATGGTGGGCCAAGAGAACGGCAAGCAGGTCGCCCACGACCTCATCGCTAAGGGCAAGGCCTTGGAGAAGATGAGGGAGATCATTGAGGCCCAGGGGGGCGACCCCGAGGTGAAGCCGGAGGACCTGGTCCCGGGCAAGCACTTCTATGATGTGCCCGCGCCCATGGATGGCAGGATACTCTGGTTCAACAACAGGGATCTGGTCAAGATCGCGAGGGCGGCTGGGACGCCCGCCGCCAAGGGGGCCGGGATACAGCTCTTCGCCAAGACGGGGGACAAGGTGGAGAGGGGCAAACCCATGTTCAGGGTCTACAGCGACTCGGCCACCAAGCTGGACACCGCCGTGAAGCAGCTGGAGACACTGAGGCCTATGGAGGTGGGGCGGAAGGTGGGGGACAACATGCTGAAGAAGCGCATCGGGAAGCCGACGGCGCCCTCGAGGGAGTTCATACTGGAGCGGTAGAATGATCCAGGTACCCCCATCTCATCATTAAATATTTTTCAGGATCGACTGGCTGAAAACTGGGAACCATGTTAATATAGATGCCATAGGAAACTATCAGATGTGACCCTTCCTGAAAACGATTTTCTCGATAGATTATTACCGAAAATAGGGAAAGACTGTGTAATAGAGGCATCTTTCCCGAAAGAGAGGAGAATCAACCTATCATTAAATAAAGAGTGTCTTAGAGAGGCTATCACCGGCCTCAGAGATGAAGGGTTTCACCACCTGTCCGCGATCACAGGTTACGACTCAACCGAGTTCATCGAGCTCCTGTACCACCTAGACCGGGGTGGACTGGTGGCTACAGTACGGGTCAAGCTGGCTCACGACAGCCTCCAGGTTCACACAGTTACTGACATAATTCCGGGGGCAGGCTTCTACGAGGCTGAGGTTCACGAGCTTCTGGGCGTGGAGTTCATCGATAGCCCTGGGCCGACGAGGCTGGTGCTTCCTGATAACTGGCCCCTGGACTCTTTCCCTCTGAGAAAAAAGGTGTCAAAGGTGGAAATATAAACCACATATTATTGCATGGAAGGGAGCAAAAAATTGAATAGTGTTAATGTCGATGTCTTTGCAACCAGTTATTGGGGTCTGAAGAGGATTTGATAGAGACCCTGTACCTCGGAACAACGGTGATACTGCTGCCGTTCATCGTCGCAGTAGCAGCTTACCTTGTATCACACGTTCCGGGGTATGGCGGGCGTGTCGCCAGGGACCTCTGTGTGCTGTCAGCCTACCTGATACTGGGCCTTACCCTCATCGTCTCACAGGTCGTATTGAACGTCGGCCCAGTCATGGGCACCATCTTGACTATCCCCTTGCCGGTGGGCTTGATCGAGTTCAGCCTCTACCTTGACGGCTTGGCGCTGATACCCACAGTGCTTTCAGCCCTCTTCGCAGCCCTGTCCTTGACCTTCTCAGTCAAGTACTTCAGCAAGGAGAACAGGTATCGCGTCGTCTCTACCGCCTACAACTGGACCTACTCCATGATGCTGATCTTTCTGGGGGCCATGCTGGGGGCATGCTTCACCAGCAACATGATTATGCTCATAGTGTTCTGGGAGATCACAGGCCTATGCTCGTACGCGTTGGTGGCCTTCTGGCACGAGGACCCTAAGAGCAGGTCGGCCTCCATGAAGACCTTCATCATAACGCATGTGGGGACCCTAGGGTTCCTACTCGGCGCCGTCGTCATATTCCCCGTCGTCGGAGTGCTGAACTTTCACCTGTGGAGCGGAAGCCTCTCCCCCACAACCATAGTGGTTGTCTCCATGGTGCTTTTCTTCATAGGGATACTTCCGAAGGCCGTCCAGTTCCCGTTACATACTTGGTTGCCTGATGCCACCATAGCTCCGACCCCCGTAACAGCCTACGTTCACGTGGTGGGCTTCCTCATGGGGCTCTATGCTTTCCCGAGGTTCTTTGGGCAGGTGTTCGCACCCGTCGTCGCGGCTTCCTTCTCGTTGGCCCATCCGTGGAGCCTACTGTTCGGGGAATTAAACATCTGGCACTTCCTGATCACGTTCACAGGGGCCGTGACCCTGCTCGTGGCCGTGCTCCCCGCGATCTTTGAGGAGGACGTGAAGAAGCTGATCGCCTACATACTCATCTCCAGCCTCGGAAGCACCGTTATGGCCCTGGGGCTGGGTACATCCCTGGGCATGATCGCGGGGCTCTACGCGCTGATTCCTCATGTTATTTACTGTGGCATCCTGTTCTTCGCAGTGGGCGCAGCGATATACCGGACGGGGAGGACCTCACTGGATGGCCTGGGTGGGCTGATTAAGGTCATGCCCGTAACGACGGTGTGCGGCGCCATAGGGGTGCTGTCCTGGGTGGGCTTCCCGTTCCTAGGCTACTTCACAGCCTTCTGGCTCATGATCCACGCCCTGATGGAGGTAAAGGCGATAGGGTTAATAGTCATACTGCTCGTTGGGACCGTCTTCAAGACCGTCGCCATAGTTAGAATGTTTCACTCGACGTTCCTCGGCGTGTCAAGGCAGAAGCCCGAGTCAAGGGAGCCCCCCCTCTTCATGCTGCTCCCCATGGTGTTCCTTTCAATAGTCATACTCGTAGTAGGTGTCTTCCCCCAGATACTGTTGACCAACCTGATTATACCGGCTGCTCAGCACCTGGGTGTAAACGTAGAGATAGGTATCTCGTTGGGAAATATTATTACGGCGTCCGGCATCTGGAACCCGCTGCTGGGAGCAGCTACCAGCATCATATACATCTCCATAATAGGGGCCTTCATCTTTGCGTCCAGGATCGCCATAAACCCTGTCAGCGCCTCTGCCATGGAGGAGGCCTCGAGGCTTTACGCCTTCGGAGAGGACCCGGGTCTACTGGGCCACGTCTCAGGGGAGCACATCTACGTGACCCTCATCGACACTTTAAGGATTAGACAGATATCGGACAGGGTCGACGTGGACAGGCTCTACTACGGAGCCTCAAAATGGTTCTCCGGGGTGTGCGGCAGACTCGGCCGCCTCGACGTCAACCAGAGATATTATCCGGCCCTCCTGTCGTTCCTGGGCGGAGCCATCATACTGATACTGCTGGTCGTCTTGGGAGGGTAAAAAATGGAGATAATAGTATTCATAGCTCTCATGACGTCCACCGTGGCCACCCTCCTAGGCGTCTTCTCCAAGTCAACCAAGCAGACCATAGCCCTCATGGCCTTGCAGGCGGCGGCCATAGGGTTCGTGGAGCTAATGTACGTCCTGGTTAACCTAGTTCTGGGGCTCCACATGGAGGCCCTCGTCAAGTTCATCGCGAGCTTCGCCGAGTGGTTCTCGGCGGCCGCCGTCTCCCCCCTGATCATCTACTGGGGGATGGTGAGGACGGCGGACACCGTTGACAAGCCGCTCATCGACGTGAGGAGGGGGAGCCTCATCGTCGCCGCCATCGTCCTCATACACCTGGGCCTGTGGGTCTACTACTATCAGGTGATACCCAAGCAGCTGGAGGCCCTGCCCTTCATATCCCTCATGTTCACCCTATCCGTTTATCTGATGGTGACCCGCCGGGACCCACTGAAAGTACTGGTGGGCCTCAACATGGCGGAGAACGCCCTGTTCCCCCTCCTGGCCAGGAGCCCCATGGTGGTGGTCCCCTTCCTGCTGGTGCTGATGATCTTCGTCAACATGGTGGGCGTCTTCATAGTCATGGAGTCCCACAAGGACTACGGCTCCATGGAGATCAGCGATTGGAGGCTGAGCCGCTAAATGTACTCACTACTACCTCTGCTCTGCCTGTTGACCCCCACCTTCGTGGCTGTCCTCTGCCTCTTCACACTGCCCTTCGACTTCCTGGAGTCGTTCTACGGGAGGATCGAGAAGGAGTCCCTACTCCTCGGCACCGGGCTGACACTGGCGATAGTGCTGGTCATGGTCTCCGACGCCCTGGCCGGGATGGTGCTGGAGACGCCTCTGCTGGCCCTCCGCTTCGACCTCACCAACGCGGCAGGCATCCTGGGGGTTGCCGTCATATTCTTCCTCACCTCCATCTACAACATCAAGTCCGAGACCGGCGGACGCCTCAAGCCCAGCATGTACAACTTCTTCGTGCTGCTGTTCCAGGTCTGCATGCTGGGGCTTCTCCTCTCCTTCGACCTCTTCTACATCTTCGTGTTCGTGGAGCTCACCATCGGCGTGTCCATAGTGCTGGTGGCCCACGCCCGCAACAGGCTGGCCTCCGAGTCCTCCTACAAGTACCTGATAATCACAGCCATCAGCGCCCTCTTCGTCCTCTTCGCCGTCCTGGTGGTCTATGTGCTCACGGGCAACTCGAACCTGCTGGCCATGGAGGGGGGCCTGGGGGTCATCCAGGAGAACCCCCGGCTGGTGGCCCTGCTGGCTGCCTGCTTCATCATAGGCCTGGGCGCCGACATCGGCCTAGTGCCCTTTCACGGGTGGGCCCCCGACGTGTTCCCGGCCTCGACTCCTGCGGTGAACGGCTTCTTCTGCGCCGAGCCCATAGCCTTCATCCT
>DATKWY010000252.1:0-2923 GCA_035529295.1 Candidatus Desulfaltia sp.
GCCTCCCAGATCTGCTGCTGCCGCTGAGCCGTATCAGCCAAGTAGGCGTCCACGGCCCCGGCCTCCATGCACACCTCGCCGGCCGTCTCCAGCTGCCTGTCCAGCTCCTCCTGGCTGTTGGCCTCCACGGCCACTATGAGGTACGCCGGGTGCACGTTGTCAGGCATCTTCCGTCCCAGGTGCTTCTCGGCCGTCAGCACCGCATGCCTTGGCATGTACTCCAAGCCGAAGGGCACAATCTTCTGCTTGATGATCTCCCTGACCGCGTTGGCCGCGTCCATGGTGGATGTGAAGGGCGCGAAGATGAGGGCGGTGTGCTTGGGCTTAGGTATGAGCCGCAGGGTGGCCTTGGTGACCACTCCCAGGGTGCCCTCGCTGCCTATGAACAGGTCGATGAGGCTGTACCCGGTGCTGTGCTTCATGTGCTTGCCCTGCAGGTTGATGACGTCTCCATCCGCCAGCACGACCTCCAGGCCGTTGACGAAGTCCCGGGTCACCCCGTACTTCATGGCCCTCATGCCGCCCGCGTTGGTGTTGATGTTGCCCCCGATGCTGCCGGAATCCTGGCCCGGGTCAGGGGGATAGTAGAGGCCCAGCTTCTCGGTGGCCTCGTGGACCTCGCTCACAAGCACCGCCGGCTCCACGGTTATCATGAGGTTGTCTTCATCGATCTCGATGATTCTGTTCATCCGCTCCAGGCTGAGGGCGACGCCCGTGTAGACTGGGTGGGACGCTCCGCTGAGGCCTGTCCTGGACCCCTGGGGGGTCACGGGCACCCTGTGCTTGTTGGCCAGCTTTAGAACCTCAGAGACCTCCTTGGTCGAGCCGGGTTTGACTACCAAGGTGGGCTGATGGGGCTCCAGGGGGCTCTCGTCTATCGCGTGCTTCTCCAGGTCCTCGGCCTTGGAGGACACGTTCTCCTTGCCCACCAGGGCCTCCAGCTTTGCGCGCAGCTCAGGGGTCAGCTTTCCGTAATCAGGCACTTCCGTTATGCTCCTTTATCTTCTCTATGAGGCGGGGGATCACCTCATATAAATCCCCCACCACGCCGAGGCTGGATATCTTGAATATGGGGGCCTCACGGTCTTTGTTCACGGCTATGATGACGTCGCTGGTCTTCATCCCCGCCTGGTGCTGCACCGCCCCGCTGATGCCACAGGCAACGTACACCTGGGGCCGGACGGTCCTGCCGCTGAGGCCCACCTGGTGCCTGTAATCGATCCAGCCCTCGTCCACCGTGGGCCTCGAGGCGCCAACTGCCCCTCCGAGGGCGTCGGCCAGCTGCCTCATGAGCTCGAATCCCTTGGGCTCTCCCATGCCCAGACCGCCAGATACCACTATGTCGGCTTCGGTGATGGACAGCTCCTCCTTTGCCTCCTCGAAGCCCAGGACCTTGATACGGTCTCTGACGGACTTCATGTTCACCGCCTTGTTGACCACCACGCCTTTAGGCGCCTCTACTGGCTTGGCCTCCGGGAACATCTTGTAGCGGACGGTGGCCATCTGGGGTCTGCCGTTGGGCGTAACGATGGTGGCCATGATGTTGCCGCCGTAGGCGGGTCGCGTCTGCATTAGGAGCCCCGTCTCGGGGTCTATGTCAAGGCTGGTGCAGTCCGCTGTCAGCCCCGTCTCCAGCCTTGCTGCCACCCTGGGGCCCAAACTACGGCCTATGCTGGTGGCTCCTATGAGAAATATGCTGGGCTTCTCCTCTCTGCAGCACCTGGCCAGCAGGCCAGTGTAGGGGTCGTCCCTGGTGACCTTGAGTGCGGGGTCGTCGTAGACGAACACCTTGTCGGCTCCCCGCTTTACGAGCTCATGGGCTCCCTCCTCTACGCCGCTGCCTACGATGATGGCGTAGACGGGCTCATTTAGTTGGGCTGCCAGCTCCTGGGCCTTGCCGAGGAGCTCGTAGCTCACCGGGTGAACCCTGCTGTCCCTCTGCTCGGCTAACACCATGACGCCCTTGTAGTCGGTGAGGGCCACGGCCTCCGCGGACCTCATGACGATTGCGTTGACCGGGCAGACGTCCAGGCACTGGCCGCAGGCCCTACACGCCTCCGTGATGAAGGCTTTTTCGTCCCGGGTCTCTATGGCCCCGAAGGGGCATACCTGGAGGCACGCGCCGCACCCTGTGCAATCCTCTGTGACCCAGACTGGTTGTTCGCTCATCTAGATCACCTTGCACTCCGTGAGCTTCCGGTATATGGCGTCCACCAGCTCGTCCACCGTGCCCTCCACCAGCTCGCCGGCCTCGTGGACGGTGGGCTCGAATATCTTGATCACCCTGGTGAAGCTGCCGTCCAGCCCTATCTCCTTGGGGTCCAGGCTCAGTTCCTTGTTGGTTATCTCCTTGATCTCGGTCTTCTTGGCCTTGAGGCGGCCGCGTAGGGTGGCCAGCCTGGGCTGGTTGATGTCCTTGCTCACGGTGATGAGCAGCGGCAGGGGCGCCTCCAGGACCTCGACGCCGTCGTCCAGGTTCCTCCTCAGAGTGACCTTCCGGTCCTTGACATCCTTGACCTCGCTCACGTAGCAGACGTGGGGGATGTCAAGGTGTTCGGCCATCTCGGGGCCCGTCTGCCCGGTGTCCCCGTCAGTGGTCTTGAGGCCGCATATGATCATGTCGTAGGGCCCCATCCTCTCGATGCACTTGGCAAGTGTGAGGCTTGTGGCCCAGGTGTCGGCTCCCGCGAAGGCCCTGTCGGTGGCTAGCCACCCCTCGTCGGCCCCCATGGCTATGGCGTCCCTCAGGGCGTCAGCGGCCCAGGGCGGCCCCATGGTTATCACCTTCACGGCTCCACCGTGCTTCTCCTTGAGCCTGAGGGCCTCCTCTATGGCGTACTCGTCGAAGGGGTTGATGACCGCCGCGACGCCCTCACGCTTAAGCCTTCCAGTCTCCTCGTCGAAATCCACCTCCGTGGTCTCG
>DATKWY010000253.1:0-6127 GCA_035529295.1 Candidatus Desulfaltia sp.
ACGCTCCCTGAACTTCCCCATCAGCTCCAGCGTCAGGGAGTAACCGACGCTCCTCCTCCTGTGCTCCGGGAACACGCCCAGGATGGCTAGCAGCCCGTACCTCGGCCTGTACCCGTCCTCAACCACGATGCCCCTTATGAAGCCGGCCGGCTCCCCACCCACCACGGCCACCATGTTAAGCTCCGGCGGAGAGGCGCCCAAGCCGCCGGCCATCTGATGCTTGATGGCCCGTCTTATGGCCTCCGGCTGGGAGACAGGGGCGTTATCTCCGTGGATCATTTGGTCCTCGGGAGTGGAAGCGAATACCCTCAAAGTGAACTCTGTGAGCTGGTCCAGGCTGAACGAGCTGCAGGGCACCGTCTCGTAGCCCGTCCATGGCTCCGGTACCCGTGCTTCGAGTCCTGCAAGCATCTGTATCCCCGGGTGTACATCCTTGAAGCCCATGGACTCGTACAGTCCTCCGAGCCAGGTCTTCTCCATCTGGAAGGAGTACCTCAATGTCGTTGAGAGCGTGTCCACCCCCGTGTCTCTAGCCCTCCTTTCGGCCTCCTCGAGAAGCCTCTCACCCACGCCGGCAGCCCTGAAGCGGTTAGGTACCGCGGGCTCCCACCTCCTGACAATGCTGCTTCTTCCCCTGATCTTGACGCCCAGGCACCCCGCGACACCGTCCCCGCTGTAGGCAATCAGGAAGACGCTGTCCCCTGTCTCCCAATCTATTCGCAGTTCATCTGTGACCTCCTCCTTTCTGTAGTCGAAGAACCGCGTCTCCGTGAACCAGTAGGTGTCCCTCATGCAGGAGGACCACGCCTCAAGGTACTGGTCCCAGTCCTCGGGTGAACCTATCTTCAACGAAACCTAACAAACGTCAACGTGACTGAATTTAACTGTTATTTCGTTGTCCAGGTAGGGTGATACACTGACTCAGAGTATCCACGGGTAGTGCCTGTGGACGGCTTCCAGGATGCTGTGAGGGCTGATGATGCCCTCCTCGGTTATGATTCCATGGATGTAGTCGCGGCGTGTCACGTCAAAGGCCGGGTTCCTGATCTTCAAGCCCTCCGGCGGAGCGTCCCATATCTCCCCCGTCTCCCTCTCCTCGATGGCCTCGTACTCGCCGTGGATGGTCACCGGGTCGAACTTCAGCAGGGTGCTCACCACGTAGAAGGGCACCCTGGCCTCGCCAGCCGCCAGGGCCACCTGGCTGGTGCCTATCTTGTTGATGACGTTGCCCTCGCTGGTGATGGCATCGCTGCCCACCACCACGAAGTCTATCTCCTTCATGTAGTGGCGGGCCGCCGAGTCCACGATCATGGTGGTGTCGATACCCGCCTCCACCAGCTCCCTGGCGGTGATCCTGCCCTGGTACTTGGGCCGGGTCTCCGTCTGTATCACCCTGAAACGTTTCCCTTGTCTGTGGGCCTCGATGAGGGTGGCCGTGACGGCGCTGCTGTGGCAGTGGGTGAGGATGGTGTTGCCGTCCTTGACCCTCCTGGAGCCGATCTCCACTATCCTTCGCTGGCTCTCCCTGAAGTGGCCCACGATCTCGCCCGAGACCCTCTCCACCGTCGCCCTGAAGGCGTCGCCGTCGCTCCACTCCTTGGGGATATGGGTCTGCATGTACCTGAGGCCGTTCCTGAGCATAGGCTCAGTCTCCCTGGCCTCCACAAGCTCATGGGCTCCCTCATCCAGAGCCCTGGAGGCCTCCGCGGGGCTTCTGGCTTCTAGAAGCTGCCGTGTGAGGGCGTCCACGGCGGACAAGGCGATCTTGGTCGCTCCCTGTATCTCCAGGCGCTTGATCTTCCCCGCGGTGTCAGTTATCCACTTCAAGGCCCATCAATTGATCAGGAGCCGCCTCCGTTTTTAAGACTTGGCGAGGCTCTTTTGTTGCTTATATTATTGGGGGAATGGTATCACCCATATTGGAATAAAAAAGAAACCTTTATAAGGAGCTATTCAGGATCACATCGCAAGAAGTATGGGTAAAATACCCATAAAATGTGGTTTTTAACAGCAAACCAAGGTGAATGAAATGAAAAACAGCAATATTCAGGAAGAGGAGACTAACTCCTGCCCGTCATGCGGGGGCACGAGGATAGTCAGTGACAGGGTCACAGGCGAGAAGGTGTGCGCACAGTGCGGTATGGTGGTCACAGACACTGTATTGAACACGGGTCCAGAGTACAGGGTCTTCAACCTCCAGGAGCAGGACCGCAGAAGAACCGGAACAGGGTACAGCTACACACTGTACGACAAGGGGCTCTCCACGGTCATCAAGGGCGACAGGGACGCCCAGGGCAACAAGCTCGACTACGAGACCCAGAGGCGGATGAGGCGGCTCCAGCGCCAGGACAACCGCAGCAAGGTCAACGAGACCCAGACCAGGAACCTGAGCATAGCCATGGGGGAGCTGGACAGGATGAGCTCGGAGCTCCATCTGCCTAAAAGCGTCAAGGAGCAGGCCGCCCTCGTCTACCGGAGGGCCCTCAAGAAGGACCTCATCAGGGGTCGGAGCATTGACGGCTTCGTCGCAGCCAGTGTCTACGCAGCGTGCAGGGTCCTGAAGGTACCTAGACCCCTAAAGGTGATCACAGCGGCCAGCACCAGGGAGCACAGCGAGGTGGCCATGACCTACAGGCTTCTGCTTAAGGAGCTGAAGATAAGGCCCCCGGTGGACGGACCCTACAAGTTCGTCCCCAGCATAGCGTCTAAGCTGAACGTTAGGCAGCCCACTGAGAGGCTGGCCGTTGAGATACTGAGGAAGGCCGCCGAGAAGAAAGGCCTAACGGGAAAGGACCCGAGGGGCCTGGCGGCAGCCGCCCTCTACATGGCCTGCCAGGAGAACAACGACAGGCGAGTCCAGAGGGTAATAGCGGAGGCGGCGGGCACCACAGAGGTCACCCTGCGCAACAGGTATCGTGGTCTCAAAGAGGTCCTAGGCGATCTGCCTGAGCTGGACGTTCCGGCCCCGGCCGCCCATTAAAACATCAAGTTTTTTCATCTAGCCCTTTTCCTATATGGGTATGCTTCAGGCTCAGTCCAGGGAACGGTCTCTCCTACTGCTGATGGTAACCCAGCTCTCCACGGGCTTCAGCATGGGCATCATCGAGCCCATTCTGAGCCTCTATGTCAGGAGCAGGGGCCTCACCATCATGGAGGTGGGCCTTCTAGGGACCGCGTCCATGCTGGGCTGGTTCGTTTTCGAGCCCATAATGGGGGTCGTGGCCGACAGCGTCAGGAAACGCACCATGATGGTGGTAGCAATAATCGGCGCCACAGTCATCTACGCAATGTACCCATTCGCCACGACACTGACCCACTTCGCTCTCCTGGGGTTCGCGCGCAGCTCTGTAATGTCCGCCTACTCGATCCCCGTCAAGGCACTCACGGCCGAGCTCCTGCCCAGCCAGGACCGAGGACGGGCCTACGGACGCTTCATGACAGTGGTGGGCCTAGGAGGGATGATAGCCCCCCTGATAGGTGGGTTCATCTCCCAGGCGTCAGGCTACCTTGTGCCATTCTACGCCTCGGCCGCCGTCGGCCTCGTCGGGTTGGCCGCCATACTAATCATGAGGCACGACGACAGGCCCCAGGAGGGCGGCGCAGCGCTGAGGAGGTGGAGGGATATCCTCACCGCGCCCATGCTCAGCGTGTTCAGCGTCAGAGGCATCTTCTTCGTGAACTCCGGGTTCCGCTCCAGCTTCCTCCCCATATACCTCAACGAGTCACCCCTCTTCAACGCCTCCGAGGCCCAGATAGGGGCCTTCTTCACCCTAGTGAGGCTCTCCGGCGCAGTGAGCAGATCCATGATAGGCGACCTGTGTGACAGGCTCGGCAACAGGCTGATGATAGTGGCCTCGGTGGCCGTGCTCGGTGTGAGCTACGGGGCCCTGCTTATCGGTGGAGGCGTTTGGGTCATGTACGCAATAGCCTTGGTGCAGGGCGTCTCCATGGCCGCGGCCGACACGGGCATGATGCTTCACCTCATCTCCGTCATGCCGGCGGGGAGAACCGGGGTGGTCATGGGCATGTACAGCGAGGCCGAGAACATCGGTGGGCTGATCTCTACGCCCACCCTGGGCTACCTGTACGAGAACATCGGGGCAGGCTCATCACTGACAGTGGTTGCGACAGTCATGTGCCTGAACGCGCTACTGGCCTATCTGGTGATAAGAAAGAAGGAGGGTTAGACGCCCCTGGGGAGGCGTATGGCTATCTTGCAGACGTCGTCACCGTGCATCACCGTCTCCTGGACCTCCACCTCCACGGGCTCCCCCAGGATGTACTCCCAGATGCCTTTGTAGAACCCTGCGCCGCAGTAGCAGTAGGTCTTGCTCAGGGGCTCACCTCCCTCCTTTATGATGCCCCTTACCCTGGAGCAGTGACAGTAGTGGAACCTCCTAATGTCAGGGTCCTCCTCGGCCCAGTAGGCGGGCCAGTCGAAGGGCATCTTGGTGGCTATAATGGTGTCCCCCTTGCGCATGCCTGCCACGCCCCAGCCCCTCTCCTCTATGCCCTCGACCTCCTCGTCGCTCAGATTCAGGAAGCTCTTAGTGTTCTCTAGGAACTGCTCCTGAAGCATGGCGTGAACCCTGTCGATGTCCCCTGTCTCTTGGTATGTCTTTCTCATCTCTGCTAGCCTGGGCTTGGGGTACTGGCACGCGCACCCAGCCATGACGTCAGCCGCCTTCCCCGAGTCTATCTTCTCAAGGCGACCCAGTAAGGCTCTCGTCCACTCGATGACCTGGGGACCGGGGTCCTCCGGTTGGTGCTCGGCCCCCTCCATGACGCTCTCGGCGTGGTCCGGGAGGCGCTCCTCCAGGCACCTGTTGAGCTTGGCGAGCCACTGTTTCTCGAATCCGGGCCTCGGACCCCCCTTCTCGAAGTCGTACTGGTCTGCTGGCATGGTGCTCCCTATGCCTCCGATTGTTAAAGGGTTTGTATAAAGGTTTCACATTTTTTCATGATCCTTCTTGGGGCTCATTGAGAGCCCTCAAATACCCTCGTTGTCGATGACCGCCACTTGTAGCACAGCCACAGCCAGGAACCCCACAAGCCCCAGGGCGAAGATCACGTTCCTCCAGCCCGCAGCCATGAGCAGTAGGCCCCCTAGGCCGGTCCCCAATGCGTACCCGAGGTTCGTGGCCACGCTGCTCACACTCGTCATGGTTCCCCTCTGGCCCGGGGACTGCTCCAGGATGAGGGCGTTGAAGGCGCTGAACCTGAAGGAGTCGAAGAGGTGCCCGACGAGGATGAAGGCTGCGCACGTCCACAGGGACGGGGCGGCCCCCATGAGCAAGGTGAAGAGGCTGAAGCCGGCCACACCCAGGATGGTCACCTTCTTCCTGCCGAACCTGTTCACCAGGCCTCCGGTGACATAGCTGCCAGGCATGAAGAAGAGGGCGGTGGCCGTGTACACCAGCCCCGTGGTGGCAACGGAGGCGCCGTGCCACTCCTGAAGGTAGCTGAAGCTGTACAGGTAGAGGCCCTGAATGGAGGCGTTGGCCAGTACCACGGCGAGGAGGCAGAACAAGGCTGATACGCTCCCTGCGATCTCCTTGAAGCCGGTCAGAAGACCAGCCTTCTCCGTCCTCAACGGCGTCGATGGCAACCACCACAGACACGCTATTAGCCCCGAGGCTGACATGGTCCCAGCGAAGGCTAAGAAGGGGAGCCTCCACCCGCCCACGTTAGCTATGAAGCTGGTTAGGGCACCTCCGATGAGGAAGCCGAAGCCCCCAGCCACGCCCAGGTACCCGAGCACATATCCTCTACGCTCCAGCGGGTAGTACTCCGCCACCAACGTGTTGGTCATAGGGAAGACCATGGCGACCCCTAGGCCACTCAGCCCCACTGCCAGCGTCAGAGCCGCCAGGTCTGGGGCCAGGAACCCGCCCAGGCTCGACACCATTATCAGGGCGAGCCCCGCCTGTAGGATTCGCCTTGGCTGGTGCCTGGTGGCGAGGGCGCCTACGGCCAGCCCACCGATGAAGGCAGCCACGCTCGACACGGTCCTCATCTGAGCGGCCACCGCCACGGGCACTCCAAGGCTCTGGCTGATCTCCACCAGAAGGACGCTGGTGACTATGATTATAGGATACGTGCTGAAGCTTGCTGCCAGAAGCGCAGG
>DATKWY010000254.1:0-4021 GCA_035529295.1 Candidatus Desulfaltia sp.
ACAGTTCAGCAACCCGTCCAACACAAAGGCTCACATTAATACTGGCAGGGAGATACTTGAGCAACTGGACGGTAAAGTAGACGCCTTCGTGGCCTCCATAGGTGTGGGCGGCACCCTGTACGGGGTAGCTAAGGCTTTGAAGAAGCGGCTGCCGGATGTCTTGATCGTGGGCGCGGAGCCTGCCTCGGCCCGGTATCCTCTCAGCGAAGGTTATACTCGTGTGCCCGGGACAGGCGACGAAGTGTGCGGCGGCATCATCGAGGAAATGCTGCTCAGCGGGATCGTTGACCGGGTCGAGAAGGTGCAACGAGGACGCGGTGGCCATGTCTGACCGGCTGGTTCGGGATGAGGGGCTGTTCTGCGGGATATCGTCGGGTGCTAATGTGTTTCTCGCCCTCAAGGTGGCTAAACAGTTAGGCCCATCGAAGAACGTGGTGACGGTTCTTCCTGATCACCGGGATAGGTATCTTTCTGAGAAGAGGTACACTACCTGAGTTTGAGGAGCGGTCCTCTACTCTCTTCCATCATCTCCAGCATGTCTTGAGGGGTGAGGGTTATCTTGAAGTGGCTGGGCTTCACGACCTTTATCGCCCTACCTGTTGAAGGGTCTACTTGGTTGGTTATCATGACTAACCCTGCGGATCGGAGCTCGGTTACTCTGTGCTGGACCGTCGTGTAGGGTATCTTTGTTTCTTCGGCTATCTGGGTGATGTACGTTGAGCCTTTCAGGATGTGGGTGAGTATTTCCCATGTGTGTCTTTTTCCTAGAACCTTGAGTTGGGCCTGGGTTCTTTTCATGTCTCTTACAGACACTTGGTTCACCTGGTAATGTTTAGAATTATTTTAAAATTAAAAATTTGTTATTGAATTATCGGATTTCTGGATGTGTTACTAGTTAGGATGATCCCCGTCCCACGGCCTGGGACCATCCAGAGTCTGCCTCTGTATAGCCTTAAAAAGACTCAGCATACCCCCCCTTGGTCCCTCTAAAACCGTTTCACCTTTACTAGAAGAGTAAGAAAGCAAGCCCTTCTTAGATAAGCGGCCCGTCTCTGAGAACTGAAGACCCCGTATCTGTGCCCAGTTTTCGGTGATAATCTCCTCCTTCTTGAATAACATGCCATACTCCTTGTACAGAAGAAGCCTGTGAGAAGTAATGAAAACCCTATAATCCTCCTCATTATAGCTCACATTAAAGTCGCTCCAGAAGATAATCTTCTCCTCCGGGAGGAGGTACTTCTCAATGGGCATACGCATCAAAGATGTCCCTTGGTTTAATAAGTTACACCGGTTTAAACTGGCTATAGTGAAAAAAGTTAAGGGAAAAGGCGTTTACCCGCTTCCTCAAGCATAGACAGCTTGTGACCCTTGTTGACCTGCGTGATTGTCACTAGATCAAATGTCTTGAAGCCTATTCTTTTCAGGTACTCCTCCAGCAGATAGAGAGCCCTGGCCGCCCCGTTGCCGCTCCCACCCGCAGAGGCGATCCCAACGCTCAGCTTGTTCTTATACCTCTCAAAGCCACTGTGATTCTCAACCCTTCTCAGCCTGTCCAGGAAGGTCTTGGCTGACTCACTCAGGTCGTGCCAGTAGACCGGCGTGGCGAAGACCAGGGCGTCAGACCCGTCTATCTTCTCCCGGATGGCCTGGAACTCGTCCTCCAAAACACAGGTGCCCTCTCTCCTGCACTGGCCCCAGCCGCCGTCACACGCCTTACACTTCTTTATTACATGGTCGTTGAGGTGGATGAGCTCCACCTGGTGACCCTTGGACTCAGCCCCCTTAAGGAGCTGCTTCGCCGTTGTCGCCGTCAACCCATCATGGTTGGGGCTACTCTGAATAGCTAGAACCTTCATAGCGTTTCATAAAGTGGAACGGAGGCAGATAAAAGATGATGCTCAGCCGAAGAACCTGTCTAGAGTCGTCCGCTTCCCCGTCACGCTGAAGCCCTTGTTCATCTTCTCTATGGCATTCATGACGCGGCTCTGCCCGAAGTTACGTTCGCCACAGAGGAAGCCGATTATGGCTGCAGTGTCGGGCTTTCTCCACTCCAGCTCGTAGTCGTCCGTGACTCTGGGGTGGAGGAACAGCTCCTTGATCTCCTCAGGCGTATGGGGGAACTCGGCGTTCTCAAGATGGGGGAGCGCAGCGTCAAGGCTTCCGTGTTTCTTGATGAGCTTGAGCGCCGTCTTGGGGCCCACACCCTTCACCCCATCCGGGTTGTAGTCAGTGCCCACCAGGATGCCCACGTCTATCAGCTGATCCCTGGTGATCTCAAGGTCCTTCATCACCTTGTCGAGCTCCAGCATCTCGGGCTCGATCTTAATGTAGACATTCTTCCTAGGCAGCTTCCTACGTCCCGTTATGCTCAGATTCCTGAGGTACCTCGGAGCCCCGTACAGCAAGGAGTCGTAGTCCTGACTGGCCGCGCCCCACACGTCGCCCTTAGCCGCCATGAATGCTGTCTGGGCCTCCCCCTCGCCGGGGGCCTGGACCCAAGGTATGCCCATGTCGGTGAGAAGCCTCTTGGAGTCCTCGACGATGTCGGTGGTGGCTACCACGGCCTGCTGCCCGTAGCGCCTGGCTTTCTCCTCGTCACCCTCCTTCACTGCTTTCTCGTACTCGACCTTAGCCTTTTGACGTACTTGTCGTCTCTGGTCCAGGGTCTCCTTCTTAAAAACGTGGGGTCTGCCGTCGAAGACGTATACTATCTTGACGCCGGCTTCCATGAGGTTGCTGTTCCTGTAGATCAGGCCGCTGAGGTGGCTGGTGACGCGCCCCGACTGGTCACGTAGAGGCTCACCCTGCTTGCCCCTGATGATGGACAGGAACTGGTAGATGATGTTGTTGCCGTCGAAGGCTATGGTGCGTCCAGCCAGGTCCTCTATGGCCACCTTCCGCGGCTCAACCAGAATGCCCAGCTGAACGCCCAAACACGTGCACCTACGCTAGCTCTATGCGCCTCTTGCCCCTGGGTATCCTGTAGACCCGGATGAGGCCCTGGATTTCCATCTTCATGAGCATGATGTTCAGCTCGCCCTCGCTGAGACCCTCGTGGCGCTTCAGCAC
The DNA here is from genome assembly GCA_035529295.1 of Candidatus Desulfaltia sp. GTDB lineage: Archaea > Thermoproteota > Bathyarchaeia > TCS64 > TCS64 > RBG-16-57-9. Next base: position 3,070 of record DATKWY010000254.1, read on the forward strand.
CTGTTTGAGGAGCTCGTCGAACTTGAGGGCGCCGCTCCGCTCCAGCTGCTCTATGATGGTCGTGGGTAGTAGTTTCTCGTCCATATCGTTCACCTAAGCTATGTCTATGGGGGGCTTTCCCGTTTCCTTGAACCGTTTATTTGCGTCCATGTACCACTTCAACTCCTCAGGCGTTATGCTGGGGGCGATCTCTGTCATGGCTTTTTCGAAGTCCGCCATGCTCACCTTCTCGGTGTCCGGGTTCTTCCTCAGGGCGTGGAGGCCGGCCTCCCTAACCACGGAATCGATGTCGGCTCCGCTGTAACCGTCCATCTTGCGGGCTATGCTCTCCAGTTTCACGTCCTCGGCCAAGGGCATATCCTTGGTCTTAATCTGCAGTATCTTCAGGCGGGCACCAGTGTCGGGCGGCGGAGTGTAGACTCTGCGGTCGAACCTGCCGGGCCTCAGGACTGCCGGGTCTATTATGTCGGGCCTGTTGGTGGCCGCGAGAACCACAACGTTCTGTAGACTGATAAGCCCATCAATCTCTGTCAGTAGCTGGCTTATGACGCGCTCGGTGACCCTGCTGTCGGCAGATGAGCCCCTGGAGGGGACCAGCGCGTCGAACTCGTCGAAGAAGATGATGCTGGGGGCAGCCATCCTCGCCTTCCGGAATATCTCCCGGATGGCCTTCTCCGACTCGCCCACCCACTTGCTGAAGATCTCGGGGCCCCTGACGCTAATGAAGTTAGCCTCAGACTCGGATGCCACCGCCCTCGCGAGAAGCGTCTTACCGCAACCCGGCGGACCGTGAAGAAGTATGCCCTTCGGAGGGTTTATGCCCAGCCTGGTGAACATCTCAGGCTTCTTCAGGGGCCACTCCACGGCCTCCTTCAGGTTCTGGATGACCTCCTCCAGGCCGCCCACGTCGTCCCATTTCACGTTGGGTGACTCCACGTAGACCTCCCTCATG
>DATKWY010000255.1:0-3819 GCA_035529295.1 Candidatus Desulfaltia sp.
TCTTCGTTGATGTAGAAGGATTTCATGAGGAGTTCGAGAAACATCAAGAAGTGTCCAGAGCCAGCGCCGACAAAAAGTTTGGGAGCGGTCTAGCTGACACGGCTGACGAGACGGTGAAACTGCACACCGCGACACACTTGCTCAATGAGGCGTTGAGACGGGTCTTGGGGAAAGATATCACCCAGAAGGGTTCAAACATAACACAGGAGCGTCTACGGTTTGACTTCAACTTCGACAGAAAGCTATCTGACGAAGAGATTAAGGACGTAGAAAAGGTGGTTAACGAGCAGATAAAGAAAGCTCTTCCAGTTAAGAGAATTGAGACTACACTAGACAAAGCAATAAAGATGGGGAGTCAAGCGGTGTTCGAGCAGAAATACGGGGAAAAAGTCTCTGTATATTCTGTTGGTGACTTCTCGACGGAGCTATGCAGCGGCCCACATGTGAAGAATACACATGAGCTTGGACGATTTAAGATAATAAAGGAAGAAGGTATCTCCGCAGGCGTGCGCAGGATAAGAGCAGTCCTAGAATAATTGCGAGCGCGCGTTTCATATTATGGGCAACGAGATAGAATAACTTACGCAACCGTTTTTACTCATAACCTTTATTCCGGCAGCGTCCAAGAATCACATTGGTTAGAGGATAGAGCGCATATGGTTGACTGGAAACAGATCGAGGAGAAGTGGCAGACCCGGTGGGCCGAGGCAAAGGCATTCGAGACCGACCCCGACCCAGATAAGCCCAAGTTCTACCTGACGGTGGCGTACCCCTACCCCAACAGCCCCCAGCACATCGGCCACGGCCGCACGTACACCCTGACCGACGTGCACGCCAGGTACAAGCGGATGCACGGCTACAACGTGCTCCTACCCATGGCCTGGCACTATACTGGTACTCCGCTGTTCGCCATGGTGGAGAGGCTCAAGGAGAAGGACCCCGCCCTCCTCGACACCTTCCTCAACCTGTACAACATCCCCAAAAAGAAGCTCAAAAGCCTGGAGGACCCCATCGCCATGGCCGAGTACTTCGCAGAGGAGATCAAGCACGGCATGCATCGCATCGGGTACAGCATCGACTGGCGCCGCGAGTTCACCACCGTGGACGACTACTACCACAAGTTCATAGAGTGGCAGTTCGAGAAGCTGCGGCAGCGCGGCTACATAACCCAGGGCAGCCACCCAGTGGGCTGGTGCCCAGGCTGCGGAAACCCGGTGGGCCAACACGACACCGTAGGCGACAAGGAGCCCGAGATCGAGGAGTTCACGGTCATCAAATTCACCAAGGACGACATGGTTTTCCCGGCGGGCACCCTGCGCCCCGAGACCGTGTTCGGGGTCACCAACATGTGGCTCAACCCCGACGCCGTCTACGTGGAGGCACGGGTGGACGATGAGACCTGGGTGGTGAGCGCCGAAGCAGCCGACAAGATGCAGCTACTGGGCCGCAAGGTGGAGATCATCAGCGAGTTCCAGGGCAGCCGCTTCATAGGCGCCACCCTCACCAACCCCGCCACGGGCAGGGAGATGCCCATACTGCCCGCCGGCTTCGTGGACCCCAAGGCGGTCACAGGCGTCGTCATGTCGGTGCCCGCCCACGCCCCCTTCGACCTAGTCGCATTGGAGCAGCTGAAGCGGGACGTGAAGAAGAGCCCCAAGGACTTCAAGTTCAAGCCCGAGGCCGTGAAGAACTTGGTGCCTATAAGTGTCATAGAGGCCAACGGCTACGGGGAGAGCCCCGCCGTGGACGTCGTAGCCAAGATGGGAATCACCGACCAGAACGATGAGAGGCTGGAGAAGGCCACCAAGGAGGTCTACAGCGCCGAGTTCCACGGGGGCAGGATGAGGGGCAACACCGGCCAGTACTCGTCCCTGCCTGTGCAGCAGGCCAAGGAGGCCGTCAAACAGGACATGGTAGCCAAGGGTACGGCCACCACCATGTATGAGCTTCTGGAGCCTATCAGGTGCCGCTGCGGCTCAGAGGTGGTCGTCAAGATATTTGAGAACCAGTGGTTCATCAACTACGGTGACCCGGCCTGGAAGAGGCTGGCCCACGAGAACATCGAGGCCATGGACATAGTTCCCCGGGAGCTACGGCAGGAGTACCACAACGTCGTAGACTGGCTCAGGGAAAAGGCGTGCGCAAGGAAGGCCGGGCTGGGCACCAAGCTGCCCTGGGCCCAGGACTGGATCATAGAGGCCCTGAGCGACAGCGTCATCTACATGGCCTACTACACCGTCATCAAGGGCATCAACCAGGTGAAGCCGGCGCCCGAGCAGCTGACGGAGGACTTCTGGGACTATGTGTTCCTGGGCAGGGGCGACCCCCTGAAGGTGAGCGTCAAGACAGGGTTCCCGGAGGATAAGCTGGGGGAGCTGCGCAGGGAGTTCACCTATTTCTACCCCATGGACGCCAGGCACAGCGGCCGCGACCTCATCAGCAACCACCTCACATACATGGTGTTCTGCCACGACGGCATCTGGCCCAGGGACATGTGGCCCCGGGGCATCTACGTCAACGGCTCGGTGCTCATGGAGGGCGCCAAGATGAGCAAGAGCCTCAACAACATAATACCCCTGATAAACGCCATCGACTTGTTCGGGGCCGACCCGCTGAGGCTGGGCCTCATGATCACCGCGGAGCCCCTCAAGGACGCCGACTTCAGCCCCGACCTGGCCAAGAGCATGAGGGACAACCTGGAGAAGTTCAGCGCCAGGGCCCAGGAGATCATCAAGCAGGGCAAGGGCAGCCCCAAGGACCTGCGGGACATCGACCGCTGGATGCTCAGCAAGCTCCAGGGCTACATAGCCGAGGCCGACGAGGCCATGAAGGAGCTGAAGATGAGGAGGACCATCCACGCCGCCCTGTACGAGCTCAACCAGGACCTGGACTGGTACCTGAAACGTGTGGCCAGGTACAGGGACAACAAGGACAGGAGGAAGGCCATCCACCACGTGGAGTGGACTGTCCTTGACACCCAGGTCAGGATGCTCACCCCCTTCACCCCCCACCTCTGCGAGGAGATATGGGAGATGATGAAGGGCGACGGCTTCGTGGCCTTCGCCGAGTGGCCCAAGGTGGACCAGTCCCTCATCAGCAGGGACAGCGAGGAGCTGGAGAGGATAATCCAGAACAGCCTGGAGGACGTCCAGAACATCACCAAGGTCACCAACATTACCCCGGTTAAGGTGCACTTCTACGCCGCCGACGGCTGGAAGTGGAAGATGTACCTGAAGGCCCTGGAGCTGGCAAGGAGGAGCACCCTGGACGTGGGGACCCTCATCAAGGAGAGCTTCAAGGACGAGGAGATGAAGGTCCGCAGTAAGGTGGTGCCCGGCTTCGCCCGCGCCCTGGTGGACGACGTCATCAAGCTGCCCGCCCAGGACGTGGAGATGCGCCTCAAGATGGGGCAACTCAACGAGGTCACCATACTGCAGGACGCCTCCAGCTTCCTGGAGGCCGAGTTCGGGTGCCCCGTGGTGTTCTCGGGGGAGTCTGACCCCTGGATAGAGGACCCCGCCAAGCGCGCCAACAGGTCCAAGCCCTACAGGCCGGCCATCTACGTCGAGTAGATGCACCCTTTTTTCTGGTTTTCTTCGTGGCGCCGTCGAGGGCTTCTCTGTGCTGGGGCTCAGGACCCCTATTTTAGGAGGGTTTTTTCCGCCTAAAATTAATACCCCATACCTTTTTTCAGATGCGCTCTGCCTCCGGGCCTCTTTGCTCAACCATATTCTTGTATTGATGAAAATATTCGCCATTAATTGATACCCCCCTACCATTTTTCACACATGGCCATGGGTCTCGTCTGCCCCGCGCGAG
>DATKWY010000256.1:0-3087 GCA_035529295.1 Candidatus Desulfaltia sp.
TAGACCTCAACGCGGGCCGCAACGGCCGAGTTCACATTGACCCAGACGACTTAGAGGTGGAGCTCCCCGAGCTGGAGCGCAAGATCACACCCATCGTAGACCTCAGGGAGGACCAGAGGAACGTCACCGTCCGCGGCCAGCTCCTAGACGACCCCGTTCAACGCGACATAGACACGGTCCGAGGCCCCGCTACCGTAGCCAACTTCAGGATCGACGACGGCACGGGGGAGGCCAGGGTGAGCCTGTGGAGAGACCACGCCGAGAAGGCTATGGACCTGACTGCGGGGGCTCAGGTCAGGCTGGAGTACATGAACGTCCGGGAGCCCTTCGACGGCCTCATACAGGTAAGCAGCGGCGCCTTCACCAAGATCGTGGTGGAGCGGGAATAAACTCATCATCTAAGCCGATATGTTTCATTGGCTCAAAGAGACCCGACTGTAAGTGTGAAAAAAGGTAGGGGGGTACCCTATTATAGCGATTTTTCCAGTCATAAAATAGAGGGCAGAAGGAGTCCCTTAACCGGCAACCCTGTCCAACACATGAAAAAGAGGGGTTTACTTACCCTTCTCGACCTTGCTGAGGCTCCTCTCGAATATCTCTAGGCTGGGATCAACCAGGTCCCGGGTTATGGTCAGCGGGGGCATCCAACGGATGACGTTGACGCCGCAGTTGACGATGGCCAGGCCCTGCCTGAAGCACTCCATCATCACGTCCTCGGTCTCCTGCTTGGCGTACTCCTTGCCGTCCTTGTCCTTGACAAGCTCCACGCCCACCATCAGCCCCTTTCCTCGGACATCGCCAATCATGGGGTGGGTCTCCATCATCTCCTCCAGCCGCTTCTTTATGTAGGCGCCCTCTCTCTGGGCGTTCTCCAGCAGCTTCTCGGACTTGATGATGTCGATGACGGCCAGGGCCGCGGCGCAGCTCACCGGGTTGCCGCCGAAGGTGCTGGCGTGGCTGCCCGGCGTCCAGTCTTGGATATCCGCCCGCGACGCCATGACACCTAACGGCATACCCGCGGCGATGCCCTTGGCCATGCACACGATGTCCGGCACAACGCCCCAGTGCTCGATGGCGAACCATTTGCCCGTGCGGCCGATGCCTGACTGCACCTCGTCCACGGCGAACAGGATGCCGTTCTCGTCCAGCAGCTTCTTCAGCTTCTTAAAGTAGCCGTCGGGAGGCACAACGTAGCCGCCCTCGCCCTGTATGGGCTCCGCTAGCAGCATGGCCACCTCCTCGCCGGGCACGTACTTGTGGAATAGGTACTCATCAATATAGTCCACGCACGCGTAGTCGCAGCTCGGGCACTCTAGGTGGAACGGGCACCTGTAGCAGTACGGGTAGAAGATGTGCTCAACGCCGGGCACCAGGGGGCTAAACCGCCTCCTCTGGTAGGGCTTGGACGCGGTCAGGCTCACAGCGCCCATGGTGCGGCCGTGGAAGCTGCCTATGTAGGCCAGCAGGCCCTGCCTCTGGCTGTGCCAGCGGCTCACCTTCATGGCGGCCTCGATTGCCTCGGCGCCGCTGTTGCCGTAGAAGAACTTTTTCTTGTGTTTACCCGGCACCAGGTCGTGGAGGGTCTCGCCCAGGTTCACGTAGTCGTCGTAGTAGAAGTCCGTGTAGCTGTAGTGGATGAACTTGTCCACCTGGTCCTTTATGGCTTTCACCACCTTGGGGTGGCTGTGGCCGACACTGCAGACTGCCAGGCCCGCGTTCATGTCTATGAACTCGTTGCCGTCCACGTCGATGACTATGTTGCCCTCGCCTCGCTCGATTGCCAGGGGGTAGGCTCTGCCGAAGCTGGGGGATATTACCGCCGCGTCCCTCTCAACAATCTTCTTGGCCTTGGGGCCGGGCGGTGTTACTTTTATCTTTGGATATGTCAAAGTTGACACCCTTCCTCTGAACTCTGTTTCTCGGCTTTAAAAGGATGCCTTAGCTGGAGGAGAGGGTAATCTCGATGACGGAGACGTGGGCCTCATTACCGTCGTCCCGTTTTAAATTGTCAGTGCTCACCCTGATGTTCCTGATTACGGCGTCCTTGAGGAACACCCTCCTGAGGAGCTCCACCAGGTCCACCGCCTTGTTGATGTGCTTGCCCCGGGCCCTTATGAGAACCGTCTCGGCGCCGGCGTTGAACAGGGTCAGGCAGGCCACCACGTAGTTCATTATGGGTTTAATGCCCATTATGACCACGTTTCTCTTCCTGGGCTCATCGCTTGACATCTGTCTCTCCACCTTTGAGCTCCTTTAGATGCGATAAATGTGAACAATGTGAGGCTGCGTCGTCCTCGGAGCCGACGGGTGCTCTAAAAAGGGAAGAACACCCGGGCGAGTACCACTGCAGCTATGAGCACCACTGAAGCGCCAATCACGAACTCCGGCGGAATCTTAACCCCATTCGTCTCGTCCTGGAAGAACCTCATGAGTCCGGCGCTGCTCTGAGGCATACCGGCGCTGCTTTGCTTCTTTTTCTTGCTCATAGTTGTTCGCCAAAGGGTACACGGGGCTGGAATAATAAGGTTTTCTTACCTCTTCTCCTTGGGCCTCATGAAGTCTGTGAGGTTGAACTGGGTGGGCTCATCCTCCTTGGGCTTCTCACCTACGAAGAGGGTGTCCAGCTCCTCCCTCACCAGCTCTATCCGGTCGCTGTAATAGTCCCCCAGGTTGTACTTGTCCACTATCTTGGCAGCGGGGTCCAGGTACTTCTCTATCCCGCCCCTGTGCACCGTCATGATTATGTTGCCTCCGCACCTGTCGCAGTTACCCTTCAGCGGGGGCCTCCTGAACTTCTTGTTGCATTTGCTGCACCTGAAGCCCTGGCGTGTGAAGGCGCGGAGGTTACCGACAATGTCCTTCATGAAGTGGCTGTTCAATATCTTCAGGGCTACGGTCTGGCCGTCCACGGCTCGCAGCTTCCGGGTGAGGTCCAGCTGGCTATCCAGCTTGTCCAGCATAGTCTGCAGGGTGGTGTAGGCGCCGAGGTGGCTTCCGAGGTTGATGTCGCTGCACTCCTTGGTGTAGCTGAAGCCCGCGTACTGGGCCTGGGTGCCCAGCCTGCCGCCCAGGGTGTCCACGAGACCC
>DATKWY010000257.1:0-12216 GCA_035529295.1 Candidatus Desulfaltia sp.
TTCCCATTAGCCGGTCAGCCTCAATGAAGAAAGCATGGGAGAGGCGGAAGATGGTGCGCGTGTCGGACACCTGATAAGCTATTTAAACATTCAGTGAACTATAAATATTGAATTTGTATGAGGGCGGAAGTTAGAGAAAGCCTAGATGCCTATCTAAAAGACGTTCTAGAAATAATTGAGGTTACGGTGTTTATGTGGGAGCGTTTTAAGGATATTGGGCTCATCGAAAATGTTCAAGACGCAGTAATAGGGAATATCTGGGCATGGTGTGGCGGTAAGCACGTTCTACTTGTTGGCAAACTATCAGACAGAGATGCTACTGACTTCGCAAAATGGTTCGAAGGGAAAGCATACAAGATTAAAAGCGATGTTAGATTAGCATCAAACAAGTAGATAACAAATAAATATGAATGGGGTTGACGCAGGTGCTGGAACCCCTCGAACATTCAGAGGAAGATCACGCTGCGCGCGCGTGCTAGTTTAATAATTAGTGTAAAATGGTTTAAATTCTTCTTTAGCCATTCCTAAGTATAAATTGGACTTGTTTGACAGGAGGATCCTTGAGGTTCTAAACAGCGGCAAAGCCAGAAGCTTTCAAGAGATCCTCTCAAAGGCAGGCTTCAGCCACAACACGCTGAGGCAGCACCTAATTTAAGTTCATATATATCTTCTATTGAGTAGTACTTGAAATAAAATGTCATATTCGAAAGGAACCTCCATCTATAATAGCTTACGCTCAATTATCGAAGAGATTTCTGACCCCAATATCAAAAATTTTTTCCGTATAATGTATGTTTTTGGTACTTCGCCAAAAGAGTTGAAAGAACGAGGAAAATATAGAAAATCTGTAATTGGTAACAATTTCTTCGTAGAGACAGTCAACAATAAAGACGCTCTTTTATTGGAAATAAATACGGTAAAAGGAGCGAAAGAAAAAAGAACTATTGCTGTACCTCTTGATTCGACAAACGAACCAATGGCAGAACATATTTTAAATTATGCAGAAAGCTTGGGAAAAAAACCTATTTGGCATCAGACATATGAAAATCTTAATAGAAAAATAAATGAAGAGAAAATATTTGGTTCACTTATGATACCCACAAGACCTTATCAAGAAAAACCAGACAAAAAAAAAGGACGAAAAAATAGTAAATTTAGGACACTTTTCAGAAATTAGAGAATTAGAATTAAGTCTGTGTCATAATTTCAATTCATTTGATATTCAAAATTTTACAGGAGATGTTTCTGGGGCTGATTACAGAATTTATTTTGATAAATTGTTACATAGATCGGACTATTATTTTGAAGAAGATGTATATAAAACATTAAAATTAAAAAATGTAATTTTTAACCCCTCGGCAAGAGAAAGCCACAATTGCAAAGAATATATGGAAATACAAAAAATGATTAAATGGGGAGTGATATGTATGGAAGGGCCTGAACTTATACCAATTAATGAAAAAATAGATATAAGTGAGCTTAGTAAAAGCGCGCGCGTGCAAACTGGTAGTGATCCTCATAAAATATTGATGATAAATGCGAGAGAAATAATGAAATCTAAAAAAGATGATGTTGTTTTTGAAAGATCTAATATAGATGTTACGGATACAGAGAAAAAAATCGTTGTCGAATGTGGGCTAACTTCTGCTAGAAAATTATTGGGTACGTTCAATAATAAAATAGAGGGAATTGAAGATATTAAGGAATTTTGGATATTACAAAGTTATGATAAAAATAATAGATCAAACTTATATAAATTTAAAAAAAATAAATAGGCGTGAATTATATCCGCGCGCGCTCAGGTGCATAATTCACAAAAAATCGGAGAATTATTTTACAATATAACGGTTTTAAGCTCTACTAGTGGTGGTAGGGACTAAAACTGTATAGGATTAGCAAAATAGGGGTAAGATATGGCGGATAAGTGCGTTGAGGTGAGTAACTGATCAGTCCATATCCCTTCAACTTGATAAAAGTGAACACATCAAATGTAAAGTATAGGGATTTAAACTTCAGGTGCGCTAAGTAGGCTACCTGTGCCTGCTTCTACCTCGCCTAACCTTTACGGCTGCCCCGGTCCTGAAGCCGAGCATCTCCCTTTTTATAAGCAGGGCCTTACCCACGGCGATCACTTCTTTCTGCGAGTCCAAGACCACCACCTCATCCCCCGGCCTTATGGCGTCGCCGGCGTCAACCACATGCTTGGCGAACACGTTCCTCCCCTCCTCCACAGCCTCCACCACGTCGTCCAGGATGGTCACAGCGTAGCCGAAGCCCTCCATCGCCTCAGCCAGCCTCCTGGCCCCCGCGATGGTCAGGGTGAACAGTGCGTCGTTGGGCCTGTAATTGGCCACCAGGACGCCCCCCGCCTCCAGGTGCCTTGGCTTACCCGTGTTCTTGGAGTACTCGATCACCGTGTCATCCGGGAAAAGGGCCTCTCCTGCCCCGCGGCCGAACTGGAAGTCGGCCACAGCCCTAAGCCTCTCCACGTCCTCTTTCATCAGCCTCAACCATGTCGCTGAGGATTTATAAGCCCAGCCATAAAGTCTCTATGAGGTTCATACATGCGCTGCGAAGTATGTGGACGCGAGATATTCGGGCAAGTCTACTACAGGGTCATAGAGGGAGGTAAGATGACGGTCTGCTCCGGGTGCGCCCAGTTCGGCGCACGGGACTGGGACCCCAAGGAGAAGACGGCTCAGCAGCCTCGTAGGGGCCCCTCCAGGTCGGCGGCGCCCCCGCGCCCCAGGAGCGACATAGAGGTGGCGGAGACCTTCGAGCTGGTGGAGAACTATGGGGAGCTGATACGCAAGACCCGGCAGAGGAAGGGTATGAAGGTGGAGGACTTCGCCAAGAAGCTCAACGAGAAGGAGTCCGTTGTCAAGAATCTGGAGAAGGCGGAGCTGAACCCCAGCATGGCCCTCATCAAGAAGGTGGAGAGCCAGCTGGGCATCAAGCTCCTGGAGCTGGCGCCCACGGCGTCCGGCCCCGTCCTCGCCAAGCCCATGGGGCCCAGGACCCTGGGCGACATGATCAAGATAAAGGTGCCCAAAGACGAGGAAGAGGAAGAGAAGCGATAAACTCAGCCATCGTCGTCACGGGGACTCCGGGCACGGGGAAGACCACCTTCTCCAAGCTGCTATCCGAGCGGATCGGGGTCAGGCACATCGAGCTGTCAGCCTACGCCTTGGAGCGCGGGCACATTCTGGAGAGGGACGCTGAGAGGGACACATCCGTGGTGGACGTGGAGGCCCTCCGGGACGATGTGTTAAAAATGCTGGATGTTGAAACCCTCATCCTGGACGGCCACTACGCCCACGAGCTTACGTCCCCCGACTCCACGAGGCTCGTATTCGTCATAAGGAGGGCCCCCTGGACGCTCCTGGGGGAGCTCCGAGAAAGAGGATACTCACAGGGGAAGACCTGGGAGAACGTGGACGCCGAGCTCCTGGCCGTGTGCCTCAGCGAGGCCCTGGAGAGGTTCCCCCCGAGCAAGGTCTGCGAGCTGGACACCACGGGCGCCCAGCCCCAGGAGACCCTGAAGATGGGTCTGGTCGCCCTGGAGAGAGGGGGCTGCCTCGGGGCGTACACGGACTGGGTGAGTCGACCAGAGACAGACGAGCTTCTGAGGGTGAGGCCGTGTATCTTATAGCCAGATGCCCCAGCTGCGCCAAGATCATAATGGCTAATGAGGCAAACAAGACCAGGTCGTGCCCTCACTGCGGGGCCCGCGCCAACCTCTTCAGCCTCATGGTGCTGGCCAGGGCCAGGACTAGCCAGGAGGCCGTGGAGATCATCCAACACTTAAAGGAGAGGCAGGGCGACGAGGAATGGGTGCCCCGGTTCAAGAAGTTTAAAGTTTAGCTGCGTTTCTCCGCCCCCACCCGGATAGAAATGTTTTTGATTTTTATATGAGAGATGGAGATAAGATAGGTTTAGAGGTAATCGATTTGGCCGCTATAACTGGTAGAAGGTTCTTCGAGGAGCTGGGCCAGCTCGTGGACAAGCCGGTGGTCGTGGAGGACACGTCCGGCAAGACCTACGAGGGCACCCTCCTCGGATTTGACAGCCAGAGCATGAGCGTGGCCCTGGGCGATGTGAAGGGGACGCAGGGGACGCTTTACCACAGGCTGGTGCTGACGGGAAGCATTATCGCCAAGATCATGGCCACTGACCGGCCCTTCAACCTGGACGGGCTGAAGGAGCGACTGGAGAGGGTCTTCCCCAACATGGTCCAGTACTTCGCCGAGGCCGGCGTCATCGTGGTCATGAGCAAGATAAGGGTGAATGAGACCGGCGTCATAGAGGGCGTAGGTCTGACCGCCGAAAAGGTCCGGGACATCTACAACAGGTTCATCGCCGAAACCACTTAACCCATTTTTTAAACACACGTAACCAGGTTCAGCCTTTCTACTTGACTCTCACGGTCTCTCCGCCCACAGGCGGAACAAGTATAAGTCGCTGTGCAGAACCTTGAATTGAAGGTACAGAGTGAAGCCATGAGCCAGCCACAGCTTAGGATGCACCAGACCATAGGCGGGTACACCTTCGAGGGCCCATACATGACAGTGGATCACCTGCCGATCGCGCCCGGACTATACGCCGTGGTGTGCAGCGACCAGAGAGAATACTACCTGCTGGATGTGGGCTACGCCTCAAAGGTCAGGACGGCTGTGAAGAGGAGCACCCGGAGACAGTGCTGGGAGAATAACAGGAGAGGGGTCATGATGTACGCCTTCCTGGTGGACCCGCAACTGGATGAGACCCAGTGTAGGGCCGTCGAGAAGGAGATAAGGAGAAGGTACACGAGGCTACCCTGCGGACAACGGTAAGCATAATACGCTGTAACCTATTTCTCAGAGCATGTCGTTTGAGCTCAGGGACCGGGACCTCATGGGCAGGATAGGCCGCCTCCGCACCAAGGGCGGAGAGGTGGAGACCCCCGCCTTCATGCCCGTCACCAACCCCATCCTCCAGAACCTAGCCCCCAAGCGGATGCGCCGTGAGTTCGGCTGCGACATCGTCATCACCAACAGCTACATCATCCGCAACCAGTTCGGCGACATCCCCGACCTCAACGTCCACAGGCTCCTGGACTACGACGGCGTCGTCATGACGGACAGCGGAGCCTACCAGATACTGGTCTACGGCGGCGTCGAGGTGACCCAGACCGAGATAATAGAGTTCCAGAAGAGGATAGGCTCAGACATCGCGGTCATCCTGGACATCCCCACAGGCTGGGACGTGCCCCGGGGCACCGTGGAGTACACCGTTGAGGAGACCCTCCGAAGGGCCAGGGACGCCCTCCCCCTCATAGAGGACTCGGACGCCCTGTGGGTGGGCCCCGTACAGGGAGGACGCCACCTGGATCTGGTGGCCAGGTCCGCTAACCTGATCGGCGAGATGCCCTACAGCATCCACGCCCTGGGCAGCCCCACGGAGGTCATGGAGCGGTACATGTACCCGGTGCTGGTGGACATGACCATGACCGCCAAGCTCAATCTGCCCCCCGACAGGCCCCTCCACCTCTTCGGAGCCGGCCACCCCATGATCTTCGCCATGAGCGTCGCCATGGGCTGCGACCTCTTCGACTCTGCCGCCTACGTCCTCTACGCCAAGGATGACAGGTACCTCACCGTCAGGGGCACCGTGCAGCTCCAAGACATCCAGTACCTGCCCTGCAGCTGCCCAGTGTGCATAGGCCGCTCGGCCCAGGACCTCAAGGACCTGCCAAGGGGGGAGAGGCAGCGCCTCCTCGCGGAGCACAACCTCCACGCCACCATGTCTGAGATGAGCGTCGTGAAGCAGGCCATAGTAGAGGGTGGCCTCTGGGACCTGGTGGAGGCCAGGGCAAAGGGCCACCCCCAGATGACAGCCGCCCTGAAGAGGCTGTCAACGTACAGGGATAAGCTGGAGGAGCTGAGCCCCGGGTTCAAGGGCCACGGGGTCTTCTACTACGACTACCACAGTCTGAACAGGCCCCAGGTCACCCGGTACCAGGCCCAGCTCAAAGCCAACTACGGTAAGCCGAAGGGGAAGACCACGGTGATCCTGCTCCCCGCCCCGGCCACCAAGCCCTACAACACGTTCTCCGGGTTCCTGGAGCTGAAAAAGAGGCTGAAGGGTACGTTGGCGGACGCCCACATATGCTTCTTGGCGGCCCCCTACGGCACCGTCCCCGAGCACCTGGCAGAGACGTACCCACTGGCCCAGTACGAGATAGCGGAGCCCCTGGACGCTGAGACCCTGAGCTTCACGGCCGAAAAGGTCCTGGAGTATCTGAGGTCCACGGGCCACAGCAGGGTAGTGCAGGTCTCATGCGGCTCTGAGCTGGACACGGCGGTGGAGGAGGCCCTGGTGGCTCTGGGAGACACCCACAGAGTCATCCACGTTGACAGCCCCTGGGGCGGTGAGGCAGCCGAGGCGCTCCTCAGAAACCTGTGAACACCCACTAATGGGGCAGGAAGCCCGCGCCGAGGCTCCTTCACAGAGCCCTAAAAGATAACATTAAAGAATGAGTGCACAGAAATAGTTGCGTCCCCCTAGGCGGTTCAGGGCAGCTTGGCTGCGAGGGAAAGGATTGAAACGGTTCACATGAGCGGAACCATGAGTTACGCGGTGTACTGTTTCGACTAGGTTAGGTTACAAAGAGAATGGTTAAACTCAGTTTCATGGGCGGCTGCCACAAGGTTGGAGGCAACGCCGTCTTAGTGAAGACAGATCAGTCCAACCTCCTACTTGAGTATGGGGTTAAGCCGGGGACGCCCCCGGAGTTCCCTGGTCACGTGAGGGCCAGGGACGTGGACGGAATAGTGATCGGTCACGCCCACCTGGATCACAGCGGCGGCGTGCCCCTCTTCTACTTGTCGGAGAAGAAGCCTTACTTCGCTACGAGGACTACGAGTGAGCTCACTCAGATCCTCGTCAAGGACATGATCAAGCTCAACAGCTACTATCTGCCCTTCGAGTACCTGGAGCTGGACAAGATGAAGGAGTGCCGCAACGACCTCAGCTACGGCCAGGAGGTGAAGATGAAGGACATGGAGTTCAGCCTCATGGACGCTGGCCACATACCGGGCAGCGCCATGGTGGACATCAGCGCGGGCGGCAAAAAAATCCTATACACCAGCGACTTCAACACGGTTCCCACCCGGATATGCAACAACGCCAGGCTCCCCAAGAAGAAGTACGACACCGTAATCATAGAGTCCACCTACGCCTTGCACGAGCACCCTGACAGGAAGCAGCTGGAGGAGGACTTCGTGAAGGACATCAAGTCCACCATCAACAACGGGGGCAAGGTGCTGATACCCGCCTTCGCCGTGGGCCGCAGCCAGGAGATCATCAACATCCTCCACGCCCACAAGTTCGACGGGTACATCCTTCTGGACGGCATGGCCAGGGCCGTGAACGAGGTCATGCTTGGTGAGCCGGAGGCCGTGAAGACGCCCAACAGCTACAAGAAGGCCATGTCCAGAGTCCACGAGATCAGGGGCTGGAGGGACAGACGCCAGGCCCTGAGGAAGGCCGACGTCATCGTGGCGCCCTCAGGCATGCTCCAGGGGGGCACGGCCATGTTCTACATGGAGAAGCTGGCCCTGGGCTCAGAGAACAGCATATTCCTGGTGAGCTTCCAGGTGCCCGGTACCGGCGGAGCCAAGCTCATGGAGACAGGCATGTTCCCCATCAAGGAGAAGGATGAGAAGGTGGCGGCCAAGGTGAAGCACTTCGACTTCAGCAGCCACAGCGGCAGGACGCTCCTCCAGCAGTTCCTAAGGGGCCTCAAGGGTAAGCCTGATGTCTACGTGATCCACGGCGAAGAGGAGAACTGCGACTTCCTGGCCGAGTGGGTCCAGGACGAGCTGGACATGAAGGGAGTCGCGCCCAACCTGGGCGACGAGTTCACCATCTAACCTTTTTACTAAAACTTTATATCCGGCACTCTCCGTCCCTACTCGATTTCACTTTGGCTCAAAGGGCGGGTCAGGATTACTCGATAAAGCAGCTCATGAAAGGCAACATACTGGTTCTCACGGTGAGCCGCATCATATGGAGTATGAGCATGAGCGTGGTCAACCCGTACCAGCCCCTATTCATACAGGCTCTGGGGGGAAGCAAACCCATGATAGGGCTCATAACTGCCCTCGGCAGCGCCACGGGCATGGTCTTCTATCCCCTGGGGGGGTACCTGGCGGACAAGTCTGGGCGAGCCAAACTCGTGGGCTACGCCACCCTCCTGTACGCCATGAGCTTCATAGTCTTCATCATGGCCCCCACGTGGCAGTGGGTGGCCGTAGCCATATCCTTCCAGCAGCTGGTGCTATTCTACATGCCCGCCCTCAACGCCATAATGGCTGACAGTATACCCCCAGGCGCCAGGGGAAGGATCCTGAGCCTCACCATAGCCATCCCCGAGGCTGTAAGGATACTGGCGCCCTTCATCGGGGGCTGGCTCATAGAGACTTACACCCTGATCCCCGCCATGAGGCTGGGCTACATGCTCAGCTTCGGGATGGCCTTCCTGGTTGCCGTCATGAGGATCAGGTATCTGAGGGAGACCATCGAGAAACAGGAGTTCAGGTGGGACATCCCCAAGATAGTCAGAGAGAGCTACAGCAACGTCTGGGAGAGCGTCAAGTGGATACTTGCCAACATGAGGGGCTATAGCCTGATAGCCATGATGCTCATCTTCATCGCTAGCCTCGTCCAGCCCTTCTGGGTGGTGTACGCCACCGAGGTAACGGGGCTTACGCCACTCCAGTGGGGCCAGCTAAGCCTCATAGCCGGGGCGGCCAAGGTGGCTATAAGCCTCATGGTGGGCGGGTTGGTGGACAGGCTGGGCCCCAGGAAGTCCATGGTGGTGAGCCTCCTCATAGGGGCCCCCGCCATGCTGGCTTTCCCCTACGCCAAGGGCTTCGTCGCCTTAACCCTGGTCTACGTTGTGCTGGTGCTGGGAAACGCCTTCATATGGATAAGCAGCGGCGTATACCTCGCGAACTCGATACCCAGGGCCGTGAGAGGCCGGATAATGGCCGGCCTAGGCCAGGGGGTGAGCCTGGGGGTGAGCGGCGGCGGATACGCCCAGGGATTCATCCTGTTCCTGCCCGGCATGATCGGTAGCATTGTGAGCGGGTTCATCTACGAGGTGAATCCTATGTATCCCTGGTACCTGAACGCAGCAGTTATGGTGCTGTGCCTGCTCATGGTGCTGAGGCTGATGAGGGAGCCCTCCAAGGCTGAGGTTTAATCGAAACCATTAAAACCAAGCACTCAGTCTTTTCTGGACGCGGAGATAAAACAAAATGCCCATCGAAGTGAAGGACAAGGAGGAGTTCGTGGAGCTCTCCAAGAGCGCCTCCGAGTGCAAGGTCAAGAAGAACAAGGACAACACCAAGCTCAAGCTGAGGACAGGCAGGTACATGTACACCATCAAGCTGGAGCCCAAGGAGGCCGAGGAGCTGGTCTCTAAGCTGGGCTGCCCCACGGTCCAGATCTAGGCCCCACATCAATCTGCTTAACGGATATGCTTCTCGCTACACGTTATCGGTGAGACTAAAAAATATAGTGAAAAGAGGTAACAGCTTACTTCTTTTCCAGATAAGCGATGTTATTAACAACTGAGACTTCAATATTGTCTTGAATGTCTCTGGCATCAATTCTCTTCTTAAGCTGCGTCCTCAAGTAGTTGGCGTCTTTTCCCGGTACTTCAACCTTCACAAGGTCGTGGCTGCCTTTTAGGAAGCTGTCGATGATAGGGTCGTACTTGCTCCCTTTCCTGTACTTTCTTGATGGCTTTTTATCCACTGGCTTTAAATCAAATTTAACGTCACTCATATCTTGCGCCTGTTATTTCATGTATTTCATGTATTTATATAAGTTGTCATTGATTTTTTCCGAGTAAATGGTTACTCTATGATGCTGAGAATAAACAGTAAAACTGGCTACTACATAAAATGTTTACCCACCGTAGGTTAAACAGTGATCAAAAAAGGTGATCATAGGCAGACTCTTTTTATAGTCTCCTTGAATGCCCTCACACCCGCATCCAGTTGTTCCAGGGTTATATACTCGTCGGCCGTGTGCGCCTGATCGATGCTCCCAGGGCCGCAGATGACGGTGGGTATTCCCGCCCGGGTGTAGTCCACCGCCTCGGTGTAGTAGGGTGCGCCAACGGGCTCTGTGCCCAGGAGTTCTTTCAGCGTCTTCACTATGACACTGTCCAGGGGCACGTCCAGCGGCTCCCTGGCCCTGTGGCTCAGAATCTCGGCCTTGAACTGGGGGTCTCGTTTACCCAGCCGGTCAATGATGTCCTGTATCCATTTGCGGGACACCGCAGGGTCTCTGTGGGCGGGGATGAGCCGCATGTTTAACGTGAGCTTTGCCTGGTCTGGGATGATGTTGGTCTTGAAGCCCCCCGTCATGAGCGTGCACTCCACAGTTGTGGGCCCCAGCAGCGGGTGTCTCTCCTTGTCTAGCCTGGACTGGAGCTCCCGCAGGGCCATGAGGAAGTCCGCGGCCTTCTGCACGGCGTTGACCCCCACCTCGGGGCGGCTGCTGTGGGCGGCGCGGCCGTGGATCACTACCTCGGCTCCTCCACCGCCCTTGTGGACGGGTATTATCTCCATCATGCTGGGCTCAGGTATCACCCCGTACATGGCATCTTTGGTGGTGATGAGCCCCTCCTCCAGAATGCGGGTCACGTACCAGCCTCCCGTGTCCTCCCCTGCCGTGAAAGCCACGGTGAGCTGCCGCTTCAGAGGCTTCTTGGACAGCTCTTTCACTGCCTGAAGAATGCACGCGTCGGGACCCTTCATGTCGCAGGCCCCGCGCCCATACAGTTTCCCGTCCCTCACCACCGGGTCGAAGGGCCCTGAGACCTTCCACAGCGCGGGGTCCCCTGATAGGACAACGTCTATGTGGCCAGACAGTACGAGGCCTGGGCCCCTCCCGGAGCCAAGTTTGCCCACAACGTTTGCCCTGTCCTTCTCAACCACCTGTAGGTGGGTCTCTGCTCCCAGGTCCTCCAGATAGTCGCGGATCCACTCCGCGCAGGGCTGCTCCTTGGCGGGTGGCCCGCTGGTGTCGAACCTGACGAGCTCCTTGGCTACATCGACTACGGTCAAAGCTTTCACTGGGGGAGAATGAGAGACGAATTGTTATTTAGGGTTTGAGAACGGGTCCCCGTGGCGGCAGGCCCAGGTACTCCCGTATGTTGTATATGTGCTCCCTCTCGTGCTCCAGGAACCGTCTCAGGACCTTGTGAGCCGTCCACCTCTCACCCGGGTACGAGGTGTACTCGGCCCGGGTGAAGACCCTATCCTCCTTGCCGGGCGCCACCTGTCTCAGGGTCTCCACGCAACCGCGGCGCACCGCCTCCAGGCGCTGGAACACGGACAGCCTGTCGGCCTCCTCCATCCGCATCCCAAGGCTGGACTCGTAGACCCTGTCAGCCTCCGGGCCGAGGCGGGATGCGTAGAACTCCTCGGCGTTGCACACGTGGCTCAGTATCTGGGTTATGTTCCGCTTTTTTCCCGAGGGCATAACGCTCATGGATTCGGCGGAGAGGCCCCGGACCTGAGCCAGCAGGTCGCTTCTGTTGTAGCCCATCCGTTTGACGCATTCCTCCAGGAGGCTGGGGGACACGGCTTTGAAGTCGTACCTGAAGAGGGCGACCTCGCCCCCCGATTCTCCAAGCTGGCTTACCCCAGTCACCTCCTCGGCGACCGTGATCTCCGGGGACTCTACTCTGGGCGGTGTCTCACCGTGGCGCCTCAGCCACTCGTGGTGGTACCTGAGCTCTTCCTCAAGCTCAACGAGGGCCTGGTCCCTCGTGGTGGCCCTGGCGTGGGTGCCCAGGTGCTCGGTGAGCCGTCCGTACCACAGACCTGTGGTTCCCGTCTCCAGCGCGGCGTAAACCTTCGCCATGGTGCCTCAGCAATGGAGGTGTTGAGGGTCCGTGATAAACGTAGCCCGCTGATCAATAGTGTTTAAGTTGTTGCGCGTTGGATGAAGATGATGTCTAAGCGCCTCAGCTTGGCGGCTGGGCTTCTCGGGGCAGCGGTCTACATACTGGTGCCTACGCCCGACGAGGCCGTGATCCACCCCGCTGTGAGTGGAGCACTGTACATTTATTTCCAAGTGGACCCTCTGACGGGGCTCCTCGTCTCCGTCGCTGTCTACAGGCTGGCTGGCCTTGCCTGCCTGGCCGGCGCGTTG
>DATKWY010000258.1:0-3385 GCA_035529295.1 Candidatus Desulfaltia sp.
ATAATGGCGAATATTTTCATCAATACAAGAATATGGCTGGGCCTAATGCCCAGGGGTGAGATGCATGTGCAAAAAAGGTAGGGGGGTATCGATTTTAGGAAAAAAACCCTCCTAAAATACGGGTCCAGGACCCCCAGCACCGAGAAGCCATTGACGGTGGCACGAAGAATATCCAAATCCTCTAGAGGGCTACTTACCGGCGTATATCTTCTTGTAGACCTTGGCCTTACTCAGGGTCCGCTCATGCTCCTTCCGCATGTACTCGTGTTCGGACTCCTTGCACTCACGCACAGGCTTCGCCGGCACCCCCAGCACCAACTGGTTGCCAGGTATCTCCGTGCGGGGGGACACCAGCGCCCCTGATCCCACAATGGACTTGGAGCCGATCCTGGCGTTGTCCAGCACAATGGCGCCGATACCTATTATGCTGCCGTCCTCGATCCTGGCCCCGTGAACCGTGGCGCCGTGGCTTATGATCACGTCGGAGCCTATCTCCACCGGGTTGCCCGTCGGCGCCTCCACGAGGCAGCCCTCCAGCACCGTCGTCCGGGCCCCTATCCTCACGGTGTCGTCGTCGCCCCTGATGACAGCGTTGGTCCAGACGTTCACGTCCTCGTCCAGGGTCACATCCCCGATGACCCAGCTGCCCGGAGCCAGGAACACGGAGGGGTGAACCTTAGGCTTCTTACCCTCAAACTCGATGACAGACATTATGCTCACTGTTAGCAAGGTGAATGAAATCTAGGTGAAAAGAGTATCTCTGCTAGACGCTCATCTCGAGCATCCGCTCTATGGCCACCCGGGCCCCTGAGGCCACATCCTCCGGCACCGTGACCACGGGCTCCTCGTTGATGACCGCAGCGTAAAGGTTCTCTAATGTGATCCTCTTCATGGCCCCACACTCTGCGTGCATCTTGGCGGGCAGGAAAGTCTTACCAGGGTTCTCCCGGGCCAGCCTGTCGATGAGGCCCACCTCGGTGCCCACGATGAAGACCTCGGCCGGCGACTCTCGGGCCCTCCTCACCATGCCCCCGGTGCTCAGAACAAAGTCTGCCCTGTCCTGGAACGCGGACTCGCACTCAGGGTGAGCCCAGACCTCAGCGCCGGGATGCTTTCTCTTCAGCTCCATGGCCTCGTCTCCGTCGCCGATGAACCTGTGGACGTTGCAGTAGCCGTCCTCGGGCACAGGGATGATCTCGACGCCGGGCACCCTCCTGCTGACAAAGTAGGCGAGGTTCCTGTCCGGCCCAAATATGACCCTCTCGGCACCCAGCTTCCTGATGATCCTGTCCGCGTTGGCCGAGGTGCATGTGACGGTGGCCTCGGCCTTGGCCTCAGCCAGGGTGTTCACGTAGAGCACCACAGGGGCGCCCGGGTGCAATGCCTTGGCCTCCCGCACCTTCTCCACTGTGAGCATGGCCGCCATGGGGCACCGGGCCTTCAGGCTGGGGATCACAACCTTCTTGTCTGGGTTCAGCACCGCTGCCGTCTCAGCCATGAAGTCCACGCCGCAGAAAACTATCATGTCGGCGTCCGTCACACCCTGGGCCTCTCTGCAAAGCTCCAGGCTGTCCCCCAGGCGGTCGGCCAGTACCTGAATCTCGGGTACCTGATAGTTGTGGACTAGGAGGAGGGCGTTCTTCTCCTCCTTCAGCCTCAGGATGCGCCTCTGCAGCTCGTTGAGCTCCATTAGATCATCTCGATCTCGAGTTTGACGTCCAGGCTCCTCACGCTGTGGGTGAGAGACCCCAGGCTGACTACATCCACGCCGGCCGCGGCGTACTTCCCAATGTTATCCAGGGTGATGCCCCCCGAGGCCTCATATATGAAGCCGTCACGTAGCCCCTTCTCCCTCAGAATGCTGAGAGTCGCCTCGATCTCCTTGGGTGGCATGTTGTCAAACATGATGATCTCCGCCCCGGCCCTGGCTGCCTCCTCAGCCTCAGCCAGGCTCCTGACCTCCACCTCGATCATCTTGGTGAAGCTGACGCTTCTCCTAGCCCTCCTCACGGCCTCCGTGATGGAGGGGACCAACTCCAGGTGGTTGTCCTTGATGAGCACGCAGTCGTCCAGCCTGAACCTGTGGGGGTCGCCTCCGCCATGCTCCACGGCCCTCTTGTCAAGGTCCCGGAGACCGGGAAGGGTCTTCCGCGTCGCAGCCACCCGCACAGTGGGGTTCCTGGCGGCCGCCAGCCTCACAGCCTCGGCGGTCTGGGTGGCTATCCCAGCCATCCGCCCCACGATGTTGAGGGCCGTGCGCTCACCAGCTAAAAGGGCTCTGGCAGGCCCCTCCACCTCCAGCAAGACCTTTCGGGCTTCAACCTTTGAGCCGTCCCTCGCATGCACCTTAACGGTGCACCCCAGGACCTCGAAGATGAGGGCCGCCTCCTCCAGGCCAGAGGCCACACCCGGCTCCCGGTAGTAGAGGCGCGCCCTAGCCATCTGACCCTCAGGTATGAGGGCGGTGGAGGTTATGTCACCGTACCCGATGTCCTCTCTCAGAAACTCCCTGATCTTATCCATCGCCAACTGTTTTGATCCAACCATACCGTGGCACCCCTGAATATACCTCGACGTTTCCGTAAAGACACCATTCACATCCTTTTAACTGTATCCCGGATGAAACAAGTTTTAACCAAGAATCAACACGGTTCCAGTGGATCAAAATGGATTACAGGAGATACCTGGTCGAGGTGGGCACCGGCGTCGACCTCCACGGCATGGACGAGACCAAGGCAGCCCAGAGGGCCGTGAAGGACGCCATAAGCCACAGCAGCATGGTGGGCCTCGGCAGCCTCTTCAAGTTCGAAAAATTCAGCGAGATGGAGGACGCCCTCATGGTGGACGTCACCGTCGCAGCCCCCAACCCCGAGAAGGTGGACGGAGAAGCCGTTCTCAGCACCCTGCCCGAGGGGAAACGAAGGATCAAGGTGGTGAAGGGTGGCCTCCAGTTCCCCACGGAGGATACGGCCGCTGAGGCCAAGACCCACGGCATAGTCATGGTGAACGCCTGCATAGTGGTTCTCGTAGACGTGGATAAGGCCAAGAGGAAGTAGAGTCCCCTCTTTTTCTTCGCTTCCAGTCAAAATACATTAAGGTAACGCTAGCGATACATGTAACCATGAGCCAGCTAGTGAGCCGAATCTGGAAGCCGGTGCAGAGGAAAGGCGCGGACAGGTACATGAGACTCAACATCCTGAGTTTCGCCGCCAGCATCAGCCTAACCAGGCTACTTCTTGAGATGACAGGGTACCCCCAGCTGGGCAACGAGACCCTCCACATAGCCCACGTCCTATACGGCGGCGTCCTCCTATACGCCTCAAGCATCCTGCCCCTCCTATACGCCAACAGGTGGGCCTACACCTGGAGCGCCATGATCTCCGGC
>DATKWY010000259.1:0-2180 GCA_035529295.1 Candidatus Desulfaltia sp.
GGGCCCATGGGTGCGAAGGTGTCCTGGCTCTTGCCCCTGAACCACTGCTGGTGCTGCCTCTGGAGGGTGCGGGCCGAGATGTCTTGGAAGACCATGTAGCCGGCTATGTGGCTGTAGACCTCGTCCTTGGGGATGTATTTGCCGGTTTTACCCATGATGAAGGCTAGCTCCACCTCGTAGTCCAGTCTCTCCACCGCCCGGTTGTAGACTACAGGGTCGTAGGGGCCGGTGATGGTTGTTGGGGGCTTCGTGAAGAAGACGGGGTGGGGTGGCAGGTCCCTGTCTTTACTCCCCTCCTTTACGTGCTCGGCGTAGTTGAGGCCCAGGCAGACGATGTTTTTGCGGGTGCGAGGTATGGGCGCAGCGATATTTAGGCCTTTCAGAGACTGGAGGCCCGTGGTGTTTCCTGTTTCGGCCTTGTCCTGGGCTGTCTTCACGGCCTCGGCGGCCTCCGCCATACCCTTCTCGCCCTTGTCTAGGAGGCCGAGCATGTCGAGTTTCGTGCCCATGGCCTTGTTGAGGTCGAGGACGTGGTCCCCGATGACGGCTCCGAGTCCGTGCCCGGTTCCTTTCTTGTAGGTTATAAGCTTCATGTCTGTTTTTAGAGGAGGGGAAGAGGATTTAACGTTATTCACGGCTCTAAGGAGTAGGATGGTCTCATGACTATGGTGCCTCGTACACATTTGAAGGCTGACCCGAGTCTACTCGGTACATCTATCCACATTGAGGACGGTAAGCTGGCGGTGGTGGAGCTGAGGGCTGGCCCCGAGATGGCGGTGGACGAAGTGGGGCTGGTTCACGGAGGCTTCACCTTCGGGTTGGCCGACTACGCTGCCATGCTGGCGGTCAACGCCCCGTATGTGGTCTTGGGCTCGTCGGAGGTTAGGTTCACCGCGCCCGTCAAGGTGGGGGACCTCATGAGGGCGACCGCCACCGTGGAGGGCGTTGAAGGCAAGCGCAGGGACGTGAGCGTGGTGGTCTCTGTGGAGGAGCGGACGGTTCTCAAGGGTAAGATGGTCTGCTATGTCCTGGCTGGGCACGTGCTTTAGCCGGGAGGCTGATCCCTTGATAAATTTTCCGCCCAACGTTTTTATACGCGTTGAAAGTGACTATGGAGAGTTCAGGTGATAATGTAGCTTGATTATAGATCCGTCTAAGACTGGCTTAGAAAAGGTTCTGCGCGACTACCAGATCGAGGCTCTAAAGCTCATCTGGGGGAATACCGGGGAGGGCCTCACATCTCGTGAGGTCTACGAGGATGTTAACAAGAATCTGGGGGGTAAGAGCGTGAGCCGTGCCTCCATAATCAACTTCCTTAACGCCATGTGCGATGAGAGGGTCCTCGACTTCGAGGAGGAGACCTGTAAGGGTGGTATGAGGAGGAAGTACTCCAAGGGGATGGACGAGAACGGATTCAAACGTTATGTAGCATCCACGGTGCTGGATAGCCTCATCAGGGACTTCCCGGATCAGACAGTCGAGGCCATCAAGGGGAGCCTGGACTCCAGTCAGCTCAGGGCTCTCCACGATTAGCCTTTAAGCTTTTACACTATTTTTACTATGTGACGCGCATCGTCGTGGACGTCAAGGCTGGCTCAAACCGTGACTCCGTGGAGCTTCTGAGTGAGGGCCACTACCTTGTCCACGTTAAGGCCCAGCCCCGTAAGGGTAAGGCCAATGCGGCCATCGTAAAGCTGCTGAGGAAGGAGCTGGGGGCCCGGGTGACGCTTGTGGCCGGCCACACCTCCAACAGGAAGGTCTTCGAGGTGGAAGTGTAGGCTGTTTTTATACCGTGGCGGTGGATATGATACGCGGTTAAGATGGTCGAGGTTCTGGAAGGTTTAAGGACGGTCGAGATTGCTAAGGCGGATGGCCTGGACACCGAGGTCTACCTCTTGGAGTGTGATGGCGGCCTCATCCTGGTTGATACAGGGTTCACCCCTGAGTGCCACGCCAGCATCCAGGCCGAGCTGGACTCCATGGGTATGAGCTGGGGCGACATCAAGATGATCATCATCACCCACGCCCACGGCGACCACATGGATAACCTGCCTCAGGTGAAGGAGCTGACGGACGCGGAAGTAATCATAGGGTACGGGGACGGGGACGCCCTGGAGGAAGAGACCGGGGTGAGGGCGGACGTGGAGCTGGAGCACGGCGACCTCATCGGCGCATGCGGG
>DATKWY010000260.1:0-6195 GCA_035529295.1 Candidatus Desulfaltia sp.
TCGACGACCTGGGCGTACAGGTGGGCACCGGCTCGGCCTGCGCCGCCAAGACCCTGGAGCCCAGCCACGCCCTGCTGGCCTGCGGCCTCAAGCACGAGGAGGCCCACGGCAGCATGGTATTTACTCTAGGAAGAGATAATAGCAGGGAGCAAGTGGATTACGTAGTCGAGCAGCTTCCGGGGATAATCAAGAAGCTGAGGGCCATGTCGCCCCTGACCCCAGAGGAGTTGAGGTAAATGTACTCAGAGAAAGTGCTGGACCACTTCAAGAAGCCCCGCAACGTGGGCGAGCTCAA
Organism: Candidatus Desulfaltia sp.; assembly: GCA_035529295.1. Taxonomy (GTDB): domain Archaea; phylum Thermoproteota; class Bathyarchaeia; order TCS64; family TCS64; genus RBG-16-57-9. The sequence goes on from DATKWY010000260.1 coordinate 296, forward strand.
GGACGCCGACGGCGAGGGCACCGTAGGCAACCCGGTGTGCGGCGACATGATGACCATGTACATCAAGGTCAAGGACGACCGCATAGATGATGTAAAGTTCAAGACCTTCGGGTGCGGCGCAGCCATAGCCACCAGCAGCATGACCACGGAGCTGGCCAAGGGCAAGACCCTGAACGAGGCCATGAAGATCACTAGGCAGAGTGTAGCAGACGCCTTGGACGGGCTGCCCCCCGTGAAGATGCACTGCAGCAACCTGGCTGCGGACGCCCTCCACGAGGCCATAAAGAACTACAGGGAGAAGAAGCAGAAATGAGCGCCAAGGTAAAGTGCCAGATATGCGGCTCCGCGGAGGACGAGAGGTGCCAGCTCATGCGAGTTGTCGTCGAAGAGGACGGCGAGGAGACCTACTACTGCTGCGAGCACGTTCAAGCTGAGAAGAAAAAAGAGATATAAGCCACAGAAGCAGCATCAATGCATCAGGAGTAAAGAGTTGAACCGAACCAAGCTGGCCGAGTACGTGTCAGCGGTCATGAACGCGCCCCTCATCACCCTGCTCACCTTCATACCCCTGGTGTACAGGTTCGGCGAAGGAGCCACCACCCAGCTGCTGGCCCTGACCAGCTTCTTCGGCTGCTTCCTGCCCCTCATCCTGGTTGTCTTCATGCTTAAGCGGGGCATCATAAGCGACTTCTACGCCAACGACCGGAACGAGAGGTTCATACCCTTCATGGCCACCATCTTCAGCTACACCATGGGCACCGTGGCCCTCATGGCCGTCCGCGCCCCCGAGCAGATAACGGCCCTCATGGCCTGCTACATAGTGAACGGCGTGGTGCTGCTCCTCATCACCATGAAGTGGAAGATAAGCATCCACGCCAGCGGCATCGCCAGCCCAGTCACCGCCCTCGTGTACCTGCTGGGCACCCGGCTGCTGCCCCTGTTCCTACTGTTCCTGCCCGTGGCCTGGGCCAGGGTCGAGCTGAAGGCCCACGACAAGAAGCAGGTGACCGCCGGAGCCGTGATAAGCACTGTGCTCACCTGGCTTCAGATGGCCTTCTACGTCCACTACGTGTTCATATAAAAAAAGGTCACTTGACCCTGTCAGCGATTTTTACGCCAAAGTCATAGGCCCTGCGCCACTCTTCCTCGGTGGGCTTGTAGCTGAACTCCAGGTCGTTGTCGATTAGCTCGACCCCGGCCTGCCTCATCTCCTCCTCCACCACCCGCTTGGCCCCGCCGGCCCAGCCGTAGCTGCCGAAGGCGGCCCCGATCTTGTTCTGGGGCTTCAGGCCTCTCATGTAGGCCAGGAAGTCGGCTACTGTGGGGAAGACGTGGTTGTTGAGGGTGGGGCTGCCCACCAGCACGGCCTTGGCCTCCAGGACCTCGGTGATGACGTCGCTTCTGTGGTTCTCCGTCAGGTTGAACACTCTCACCTCCACGCCCCTGAAAGCCACACCCTCGGCTATGGCGTAGGCCATATCCTGAGTGCTCTTCCACATGGTGTCGTAGGCTATGACCACCCGCGGCACCGTCACACCCTCCACCCACCGGACGTAGTGGTCCAGGATGCCCTTGATGTCCCGCCTCCAGATGATGCCGTGGCTGGGTGCGATCATGTCGATGGACAATCCTCCTAGAGCCTTCATCGCCCTGCCTACGCTCCTGTTCAGAGGCATCAGTATGTTGGCGTAGTATGCCGTGGCCTCGTGCCACAGCACAGCCTGGTTCACCTCGTCGTCGAACCTTCCGGTGCTGGCCAGGTGCTGCCCGAAGGCGTCGTTACTCAGCAGGAGCTTGTCCTCCGGGATGTAGCTAACCATGCTGTCGGGCCAGTGGGCCATGGGGACCGGCGCGAAGTTGAGGGTCTTGCCGCCCAGATCGACCAGGGGATAGTCCTTTATCGTGGCCACGTCCAGGCCGTAGTACTTCTTGAGCACCGGGGCCCCCCTATCGCTGGCTATGACCTTGGCCTGGGGCGCCTCAGCAGCCATCCTGGCCAGGGAGCCGCTGTGGTCGGGCTCCGCGTGGTTGCTTATGATGTAGTCGATGTCCTTGGGGTCGACGACCTCCTTCACGTGGCGCAGCATTGTCTCGTAGAAAGGAGCCTTCACCGTGTCCACCAGGGCCACCTTGTCCGCCTTCACCACGTAGGCGTTGTACGTGGTCCCCCTGTGGGTTATGTAGCCGTGGAAGTTCCTCACGTCCCAGTCCACAGCCCCAACCCAGTAGACTCCATCTTTTAGCTGAATCAAAATATCACCATTCGAGTGGTTGTGGTGAAGCACGGGATAAAAGGCTTATGTGGGTCCCCGCAACCAATAGGGTATCTGATTAAAATGGAGCTGGCGGCGTCAACCCTGCACCTCCTGGACAGGCCCCTGGAGCAGGTCTTCCCAGACCTTCTACGGCTCAGCACCAGGAACATCGAGATAGCTGACAGCGGCCACCACGCCCTGAACCCCAAGCTGGTTGAGCGGCTCCAGGAGCTCAGGGCCAGCTACCCCCTCAACTTCAGCATCCACGCCCCCTACGCGGACACAAACCTGTCGGCCGACGACGACCTCATCCGGGAGTGGATACTTAAACGGATACGGGCCAGCATCAGGTTCGCCTCCGAGCTGGACGCCAGGTGCGTCGTGGTGCACCCCGGCTGGACCACCGCCACTGACAGGTTCATGAAGGGCCGCGCCTGGGAGCTCAACATCCGCAGCCTCCACTGGCTCCTCAGGTACGCCGAGGAGTACGGGGTCAGCTTTCAGATCGAGAACGTGCCGGAGCCGACGCCTTACCTGCTCATTTCGGTGAGCGACTTCGACCTCTTCTACGAGGAGATGGAGCTGAAGATGGATATGGTCTTGGACGTGGCCCACGCCAACCTCCAGGACGAAGCCTACGAGTTCATGGATCGGTATGGCGGCAGGATCAAGCACATGCATGTAAGCGACAACCACGGGGCCGTCGACCAGCACCTCCCTGTGGGGGACGGAGGCATCGACTGGGGCCGCGTCGTCAGGGCCGCCAAGGGCATTGGGTTCAGCGGATGGCTCGTGGTGGAGAGCTACAGCGACGTGGAGAGGAGCCTGAGCCACCTACGGGCTCTCATCTAGGGGCACCTCCAGCTCCATGAGGTCCTCAGCCACCAACACATCCCCGAACACCTTCTTGGCCTCGCCCAGCAGCACACCCGGGTCAGGGTACCTGGAGCTGACATGGGTGAGCACAAGCGTCTTTACGCCGGCCTCTCTGGCGGTCTCCGCTGCCTCCGCCGCGGTGCTGTGGCCGTCCTCCGCCGCCCTCTCCTTCAACTCATCTACGAATGTCGCCTCGTGGATGAGGACATCTGCCCCTCGGGCCAGCTCCACCAGCTCCCCCGTGGGCCTGGTGTCCCCAGAGTAGACTATCCTTCTGCCCCGCCTAAGCGGATCAGTGACCTGCTCAGGCTTGACGACCCTACCATCGACGGTGACCTCATCCCCGTGCTGAAGCCTGTGCCAGAGCCTGCCCTCGGGGACGCCCAGGGCCCTGGCCCTGTCAGGGTGGAACCTCCCCGGCCTGGGCTTCTCCACAATGCTGTAACTCCAGCCCTCAACTATGTGCTGGGATCTAATGGCTACGATCCGTATTCTCTCGTCCTCATGGATGACGCCTGGCTCCTGCACCTCGTGGAGTATGACGGGAAACGTGGGGCCCCCCAGGGACTCGGTGAAGGCCTTGATGTAGTCTATGAGGCCCGTGGGGCCGTAGACGTCCAGCTGCCGTTCACGCTGCAGGAGGCTCATGGTCTGTAGGAGGCCCGGGATGCCCAGGACGTGGTCGCCGTGGAGGTGACTCACCAGCAGGATCATGTTGCGTCTGAAGCCCACCCGGGCGCGCACCATCTGGCGCTGGGTGCCCTCACCGCAGTCGAACATCACCAGGTCCCGGCCCAGCTTCAGCACAGCGCTGCTGCTGCCCCGGGCGTCGGTGGGCATGCTGCCGCTGGTGCCCAGGAAGACGAGCCTCATCTCCACACCTGCCGGCGACACTTTCACACCCGCCTCGTCAGGTGCCACTCGGCCTCCAGGGCCGCCATGCAGCCGCTGGCGCAGGCCGTCACCACCTGCCTGTAGGTCCTGTCATTGATGTCCCCGGCCACGAAGACCCCGGGCCTGCCGGTCTTCACACCCTCGGAGACGATGTAGCCTTGGGGGTCCAGCTCCAGGTGGCCCTTGAAGAGGGCGGTGTTAGGGTCCCACCCGATGGCCACCAGCACCCCATCCGTCTGCATGGTGGTTACCTCCCCCGTCTCGGTGCTCCTCAGCCTCACGGCCTCCACGTATTTCTCCCCCAGGATGTCCTCCACCAAGGTATTCATCATGAACCTGATCCTGGACTCCTCCTCCGCCCCCGCCTGGAGGCAGCTGCAGGCAGTGAAACTATCCCCCCTGTGCACCACGATAACCTCCTCGGCGAACTTGCTCAGGTCCAGGGCCTCCTGGAGGGCCGAGTCGCCGCCCCCAACCACCACGACCCTGAGGCCCTCGTATAGTGCGGCGTCGCAGGTGGCGCACACGAAGACGCCGCGTCCCATGAGCCTGTCCTCCGCCGCCAGGCCCAGCTTCCTGTTCCTGGACCCCGTGGCGACGATGACCATCCTGGCCTCCAGGGTCTCGTCCCCCACGTCAACCCGGAGGGGCTTGGATGTGAAGTCCACGGCCTTTGCCTCCCGCCTGTCGATCTCTGCGCCGAAGCCCTTTGCGTGGGTCATGAGCCGCTCCACCAGCTCGGGGCCCGTCAGGGGCTCGTGGAGCCCCGGATAGTTCTCCACCCTGTAGGTTAGCGCTATCTGGCCCCCGGGTGTGGGGCCCGTCAATATCTTCGTTCTCAGCCTGGCTCTGGCTGCGTAGAGGGCCGCTGTGAGCCCGGCGGGGCCTCCTCCGATGATGAGGACGTCGAAGGGCTGCTGGGGCTTAGAACTCATGGTTTGTCGATACTGCTCCAGTGAATAAAAAGGATGAGGGAAGGGCTACCTCTTGCTGAGCTTCTCGATGCTCACCGTGGGCTTGGGGTTGTACTTGTATCCGCCCGGCGGAGTCCAGGTCCCGAACCTCTCCATCGCCTTGCCGAGGTACCAGCCCGACGGCCTCTCGGGGCTGAACAGTGGGTGAGCGAACTTGGCCTCGTCCCCTGAGACGGGGGGGACCACCAGCTCGTAGTCCTTGGAGCCGGAGCCCAGGTGGACGCACGTGTTGGCCGTTATCCACTGGCTCATACCCACTATCGCCGTGAACTTCTCGTCACCCGGGTTCATCACGTTCTTCGTCTCGGCCATGGAGCCCGGGATACCCGCGGCCTTGTCCGACATGTCCAGGGCCGCCACGTCTATGGCCACCATGTCCCTCGACGCGAAGACGCCCAGGTTGGGTATCACGGGCCTGTCCGAGCCCGGGACGCAGTCGCATGCGGGGGTGATGTCCAGGGCGTAGCTGATGTACCCGATGTTCTCCTCCCCTATGTGCCTCACGTAACCTGAGGCGGCGTCCCCCATGGCCACAAGGAACCATTGCCTCCAGTCGTCGAACTTCTCCCTGCCCCACAGGTCGCAGCGGAATAGAAGGCGCTGGTGGCCGAAGCACCCGATGCACGCCTCCGGGTCATACTCGGCGTGGTCCTCCTTGATCTTGATGGCGCCCACAGGGCAGATGTTGCTGCAGAGGACATGGTCGGGGCACTCCTCACCGACGCAGTTGTCGCCCTGGAAGCTCCAGCGGTTCCAGCCCACCTCGGGGTGGGTGCATATGTGGACGTTGAACTTGCCCCGTTTGCTACTGCACCCGATGGCCACGTTCTTGATGCCGCCACCGTAGACGCCGCTACCGTGGCCCTTGAAGTGGCTCACAACTATCATGGCGTCTGCGTCC
>DATKWY010000261.1:0-2746 GCA_035529295.1 Candidatus Desulfaltia sp.
CCGGTTTTTCTTGCTCTACCTCCTCCCCCCTCTCTGGAGCTGTGGTGCTGGCGTGGTGCGCGTATCGTTCGCTGAGTGGCTTATCCCGTGCCAGACGGGATAAGGCGAAAAAAAAATTTATCTATTGCTTCATCCTTTTAACTGTTGAGGTTTCTCCGATCCGTTGGCTCAGGGGCCCCAGAAAACGCAGTTAATTGAAACCCCTCATTTTTTAGAAATGTGGGGAGAATTTATCTGCTTAAGAAGTATGAGAAAGTACCTAGAGTACACCTTCGACCAGCTCCTGGACGCCCTGGACATGAGCTTCGACGAGTTGGTGGTGCGACCCATCCAGACGAATCTGGGCGCCTTCTTCGGGGCGCCCCCTAGAAAGTGATGGCCTCGCCCAGCCTTGGTAGCCTCACACTCTTATAGTGCTTCCTGAACAGCTCAGGCTCCTCACAGTGGACTGGCATCAGCGTATCCGGCTTCACCATGTTCACGGCCTCCCCCAGCTCCTTGGGACTCATGTGACCGGACGCGTGGAGCTGGTGGTAGCTGAGCCCGAAGTGGCTCAGCCAGTTGTGCAGGACCTCCTCCTCCAGGTCCTCCTCGGTGAAGGGCTCACTCATGCTGTAGATGAAGTAGCTGCCAGGCTCTGGGCGGATGTCTATGAGCTCGGCGAAGCTGTAAAAGTCCAGGCTCACCAGGTAGTCGGCTTGGTCCCTGTGGACCTCCTCCGAGGTGATGATCCGGTCCAGGTAGGGCCGCTCCCAGACGTAGTAGTCCCTGTCGTCGTAGCTCCCCGACTTCTTGCGCTTGTAGAAGACCCTTATCAGGTCGTCGGTCCTGGGGTCGGGGAGGTCCAGGTGCTCGTCCTCTATGAGCCGGTTCAGGAGGTGGGCGGTCTTGGGGTTGATGACCATGACCCTGCCGCAGGACTCTGCTGCCCTGTGGAAGGTGCGGAGCCTGTCCATGTCCCTGCCAGGGTGCGTGTATATGACGGCCTTGCCGCCGGCGTCGGCCTCCCTGCACACCTTCTTGACGCCCTGCTCCACCTGGGCCTCCGTCAGGTTCCTGCGCCGGCCCCTCCGCGCCATCCGGGTTCCCTCGCAGATCATCACGTCGGGCTCAGAGTAGGCGGCGGCCTCCAGGAACTCCTGGGTCATGTCCGCCCTTGGCCCGTGGGCCCTCATGTCCCCGGTATAAACAACAGTGGCCTCGGGCAGGCGCACAATGTAGCCGTAGGCGGCGGGGATGCTGTGATCCACGTGGATGGGCTCCACCTCGACGCCGTCCACCTTCACAACGTCTCCGGTCCTGAAGCCCCTGTAGTCGCGGTCACCGTAGCTGGCGAAGGGGCTCGTCTGCTCCATGGCCTCCATGAACAGCTTGGTCCCCTTACCTGTGAACACGGGTATGCGGGGGTCCAGGAAGCAGATGTGGTTCACGTGGTCGAAGTGGGCGTGGCTTATGAAGACTCCCTGGAACCCGGGCTCGCAGTAGCTGAGGGCCGTGCCGCTGAGGGCGCCCTCGCTGTAGAGGCCCTCGACCCTGGGCAGCAGGTTGAACTCGAAGTAGTCCTTGAGGCCGTTGCTCCTCCTGGGCTGAAGGTAGTTGATGTAGTACTCCTGGCCCATGGTGAAGCTCTGTCCGAAGTCGAACCAGAGACGGGTGCCGCCATCCTCCAGAAGGATCTTGTTACCCCCGATCTCGTTGACCCCGCCGTGGAAGGTTAACGACGCCATACGTGGATGATCCATGAACGGCAATTTAAGTTGAGGTAGACGACCCTGTGCGGGCGAAGAACGTCATCACGATGTTTAGTACACAGAGACCCATCGCCGCGTAGAAGGGAGTCAGGGGACTGTAGTTATTATAGGCTATCATAAAGACTATGGGGCCGAGGAACCCGCCCACATCCATGAAGGTCCTGTAGAGGCCGACAGCGCCGCCCCTGGCCGCCTGGGGCGCGATGTCAGTCAGCAGCACCAGTAGCGTCGTCATGGTGAGCCCCTCACCTATCCCGGAGACTAGACCTGAGAGGAGCAACACAAGCAGATTACCTGAAAGCGTGAAGAGGATGACGCCTGCCAGCCTGATGATGAAACCCACCATTAGGACCGGCTTCCTCCCGAACCGGTCGGACATGTTCCCGGCCGTGGGTAGTGCAATTACTTGGCCCAGAACGAAGGCGCTGACCACCCACCCGATGCCGGCCACCGATAGCCCGATCTGCTGGTTCAGGTAGAGCTGGAGAACCGTCTGGTGGATGCCCTGCATCACCAGCATCCTGGATGTGTTGATGAGGCAAACCATTAGGATCCCCCAGTTACGGAGGCTACCGGTGATCTGCTTCATGGTGAGCTTGGACTTGTGGCCCTGGACCTCTAGACCCTTCATGTTCTTTGACCTCATCGCCAGGACGAAGCTGATGAGCGTGAAAATGAAGGTGAAGTAGAAGACCTGGGTGTAGCTGAGGTAGACTGCGAGGAAGGCCCCGATGGGGGCGCCTATGAAGCTGCCTATGAACTCGATGCCCTGGAAGACGCCCAGGGCCTTGCCCCTGGTGGACTGGGGGAGGAGGTCCATGAGGAGAGCCATGTTGCTCATGAAGTAGAGGGCCGTGCCCATGCCCCACAGCCCTCTGGCCAGTATGAGGACGTAGATGTTGGTCGCCTGGCTGCACAGCAGCGGTCCCGCCAGGCTGAGGCCCAGGCCCACAACCAGGAGCCTTCTCCTGCCTATCCTGTCGCTGATGATGCCA
>DATKWY010000262.1:0-3064 GCA_035529295.1 Candidatus Desulfaltia sp.
AAGGCGGGGGCCAAGAAGGTGCTGATAGCGGCGCCTGCTAAGAAGCCTGACCTGACGGTGGTGCTAGGGGTCAACGACCACCTATACGACGCTAAGAAGCACCACATCGTCTCCAACGCGTCCTGCACAACAAACTGTCTCGCACCCGTCGCCAAGGTGCTCCACGATAGCTTCGGCATCGTCAACGGCTACCTGTCCACCATCCACGCCTACACCAACACTCAGGTGGTTCTGGATAAGAGCAGTAAGGACCTCAGGAGGGCCCGGGCCGCGGCGCTGAGTATCATCCCCACGACGACCGGTGTCACCAAGGCCATAGGGGAGGTTCTACCCGAGTTGGACGGCAAGCTGGACGGCATGGCCTTCAGGGTGCCCACCCCAGACGTGAGCGTGGTGGACTTCGTGGCCAACCTGGAAGGCCAGGCCTCGGTGGAGGACATCAACGCCGCCTTCAAGAAGGCCTCCGAGGGTAAGCTCAAAGGCATACTGGGGTACAGTGACGAGCCGCTGGTGTCTGTTGACTATGTTCACAGCTCCTACTCCGCTGTTCTGGACAGCCTGGAGACCAGGAGCATGGGTAAGACGGTGAAGGTGTTGGCCTGGTACGACAACGAGTGGGGCTACTGCTGCCGACTGGTGGACGTCGCTGAGAAGATGCTGTAGCATCATCCCCTTTCTTGATTACAGGTTTACCTGGTTACTGTGAGCTGCTTCATCCGCTCCAGGTTCTCGGGCTTCCTCTCGAAGTACTTGGCCACGGGCTCAAGCAGCTTTATCATGGACTCGGTGACGCCCTTCTTCAGGTCCAGCGGGTGAAGCTCGCCTTTGCCGTAGGTCTCGGAGAGCTCGTCGAAGCTGTGGAAGGTGATGTCTCCGCCGTACTTCTTGGGGCGCTCGATCTCCAGTTTGCCCAGGTGGGGGAACACCACCATGCGGGCGTGGTCGAGGACCGGGTTATCCGTGACAACCTTCTCGGGGCAGAAGGCGTCGTGGTACTTTTCCTTGATCTCCTTGGGGGTGTCGTTGACCCATATGGCGCCCTTGGATACGCTCTTGCTCATCTTGTGCCGGATGCTCTGGTCGATGCCCTCGTCCTCGTCGAAGCTGCCGTTGAGGTCCGTCACCTGAAGGCCTGGTAGCAACGGGTTGTGAAGGCATACGGGGACCTTGAACCCGAGCTTGGGGGCCACCTCTCTGGCCAGCATGTGCACCTTGCGCTGGTCCATGCCCGCGCAGGCGCAGTCTAGGTCCATCTGGAAGATGTCGCTGGCCTGCATGGCCGGGTAGAGGGCCCAGGCGGTCTCCACGTCGGTGGCGTCGGCGCTGCGGCCCATGATGGGCATGGAGCGGAGGGTGCGCCTGAGGCTGGTGGACTTCATGACACGGACCACCTTCTCCCAGTAGTCCTTGGTGTCCACGATGTCGCTGGCCCACAGGTACTCCACCTTGCCCTCGGGTAGGCCCAGGGCCGTGAAGCAGTCCTTGAAGTACTCGGCTGCGACGGCCAGGTTCTCTGCCACTCCCCCCATCTTGTTGTTGATCCAGCCGTGCCACTCGGCCAAGTATATGATGAAGTGGAAGCCCGCCTCCACGTAGTCACGCATCTTCTTGCCCACCATGAGGCCTGTGCCTGCGTGCATTATGCCGCTGGGCTCGAAGCCCACGTAGCCTCGGGGGTGGTCGTTGGTTTCTAGGAGGCTGCGGAGCTCATCCACTGTGATGATCTCCTGGAGGTCCTGGGTGACTAGCTTGAAGCGGGTCTCGGTGTCCATATCAATTCGCCAAGTAACTGGTATCAGCGGCACGGTTTTTAAGGGTTGAGGGCAGAACGGGCTGCCCACTGGAAGCCGTAACAACGTCGAGGCGGCTTTTCTCGTTTTATAGAGGTTTTTCTCTCCATAATATGATACCCCCCTACCTTTTTTCACATTTTTCTAGTTTTTCCAGCTGTCTCAGGACCCTATCTCTGATCTCCGTTGGCTCGGGGAGTGGCTCCACTATCTTGCCGTTCTTGAGTAGAGGCTTCAGCATGGGCTCGGTCTCGCCTCCGCAGACCTTGCACCTGGGGGCGGGCTGGTCAGCCGGCTTCACGGTGTCCATGAGACATTTCTTGCATCTCCAGACCTGTTTTCTTCCGCCGAGCTTGCCTCTCTTGGCGTGGGGTTTTCCGTCCACCTCCACGATGTCCATGGCGAAGTCCAGGGTGGGGGCGCCGCTGACCCAGGTGCCTACGCCGAAGGCGTCGGCGCCGGCCTCGCTGAGCTCCGCCACGGTCTTCTCGTTGAGGCCGCCGGACACGAATATCTTCACGTTGCTGAAGCCTCTGAGGTCCAGCTCCCAGCGCACCTCCTTCACTATCTTGGGGAAGTCGCCTCGCCTGCTGCCCGGTGTGTCTAGCCTGACGCCGTGCAATCGTTCCTTGAGGGCCTCGGCGGCCATGATGGCCTCGGTCTTCTCGTCGTAGTAGGTGTCAGCCAGTATGATCCTGGGCGATTCGGGCTCCACGACCTCGTCGTAGGCCTTCCAGGCCTCCACCTGGTCACCGAAGATGATCATGAGGGAGTGGGGCATGGTGCCCGTTGGCTCTATGCCGCAGGCCTCGGCGCCTAGGATGCTGGAGACGCCGTCCATGCCTCCTATGTAGGCGGCGCGGTCCATGGCTGGGGCCAGGGCTGGGTGGATGCGGCGGATTCCGAAGGCCACCACGGGTTTGCTGCCGGCTGCCTTGCGCACGTAGGCTGCTCTGCTGGCGACGGCCGACTCCTGGCATATGAGACCCAGGAGGGGTGTCTCGTACTCGCAGAAGTCCACGTAGGTGCCCTCCACGGTCATCACGGGGCTCCTGTAGCCCAGGCTGTCCACGCTGTGGAAGATGCTGCCCTCCGGCATGCTGTACACGTTCACGGGCAGCCCCTCCAGGAGCCTGGCCACCTCCTCGACGCCGCATAGGAGGCCCCAGCTGTGGTTGTCGGGGGGAGAGCCGGTGGTGACCTCCGCGACTACCCTCACCTTGTCTCTGCCCTTGGCCCGGAGTATCTGCTTGGTGCGCTGGAAGTAGACGTCG